>DGOU01000223.1:0-2676 GCA_002390165.1 Lutibacter sp. UBA4458 | reverse complement strand
TGAATAATATCTGGAGCCCAGTTTAATTTTTTAACGGTTTCCACAACTCCTTTGGCAAAAAAGATTGCTCTTTCATCATTGTCTTTAAACAAGTGATTATCTTCATCAGAAAATAAAGCTTTACGCTTAAAATATTCTTCATTATCAATAAAATAAACCTGCATTCTTTCTTTAGGTATAGAAGCTACTTTAATAATTAATGGCATATCCATATCATTTATCACCAAATTCATACCAGACAATCTAATAACTTCATGAAGTTGATGTCTTCTTTCATTAATTAAACCATATCTTGGCATAAAAATTCGTGTTTGCCCACCTTTACTGTGCACCATTTTAGCGGTTTCAAATGAGGTGGTTGACAATTCGTTTTCAGGTAAATATGGCACTACTTCAGAAGATATAACCAATACTCTTTTATCTTTCATAATCTGTTAATAAACTTTAAAGAATATGCAAAATTACGAAAATTTATGTACATTTTCACTTGAAAAACGTAAGTTTGCACGCTTTTAACGTTTATTAACAAATAAGCCATGAATGTTTATTCTGAAATAACAAGTTTAAAAAAGAGAATTAAATCCTTTAATAAAGGCATAACTATTGGTTTTGTTCCAACTATGGGAGCACTTCATCAAGGGCATTTATCACTAATTAAAAAAGCTATAAAAGAAAATGATGTAGTGGTAGTAAGTATTTTTGTGAATCCAACCCAGTTTGACAAAAAGGAGGATTTAGAAAATTACCCAAACACTTTAGATAATGATTTACTGCTTTTAAAAGCTATTAATTGTGATATTGTTTTTACACCAAACGCTAAAGAAATTTATGGAAAAAATGAAGTGTCTGAAGATTTTAATTTTGACGGATTAGAATTTCAAATGGAAGGTAAATTTAGAAAAGGTCACTTTAATGGTGTTGCAACTATTGTAAAACGCCTTTTCGAAATTGTTACTCCTACCAACGCTTATTTTGGTGAAAAAGATTTTCAACAACTTCAAATTATAAAAAAATTAGTGGTAAAACAAAACCTGAATGTAACTATAATTGGTTGTGAAATATTTAGAGAATCTGACGGATTGGCAATGAGTTCAAGAAATGTTCGTTTATCTAAAACACAACGATCAGCAGCTCCTTTTATATATAAAACACTTCTAAAAGCAAAAAAAATATTTGGCACGAAAAATGCAGATAAAGTTATGAATTGGGTTGAAAATGAGTTTAAAAATCATCCTATTTTAAAATTAGAATATTTTGAAATTGCGGATGAAAAAACATTAAAACCCACAAAAAAGGTAATATCTGGTGAAAAATACAGAGCATTTATTGCTGTTTTTGCTGGTGAAATTAGACTTATTGACAATATAAGTTTATAAATACGAATAGATTAACACAAAATTATTAATTTTGCAAAATGAAAATAGAAGTAGTAAAATCAAAAATTCATAGGGTTAAAGTTACCGGTGCGGATTTACAATACATTGGAAGTGTGACTATTGACGAGGATCTTATGGATGCTGCTAATATAATTCAAGGAGAAAAAGTTCAAATAGTTAATATTAACAATGGAGAACGTCTTGAAACATATGCAATTCCTGGTCCAAGAAAAAGTGGAGAAATAACCCTAAATGGTCCAGCAGCGCGTAAAGTAGCCAAAGGAGATATCGTAATTATTATTTCTTATGGAATATTAGATTTTGAAGAAGCTAAAACTTTTAAGCCTTCTTTAATATTTCCAAATGAAATAGATAATTCTCTTACTTAAATTGAATAAAAATCTTAAAAAAACAAGTTTTATAATACTCCCAATTGCATTGGGAGTATTTTTAATTTGGTATTCCTTCTCTCATTTTAAACCAGGAGATTTTGAATCAATAAAAAACTCATTTCGTACAGCTAATTATTGGTGGGTGCTACTATCTGTTGTATTTGGTGTTTTAAGCCATTTATCTAGAGCTTACCGATGGCAATTTTTATTAGAGCCATTAGGCTATAAACCAAAATTTGCAAATAGCGTTATGACGGTTTTAATAGGTTATTTATTAAATTTATTAGTGCCACGATCAGGTGAGTTTGCACGAGCAGCAAGTATTAAAAAGTACGAAAAAATTCCTTTTGAAAAAGCATTTGGAACTATTGTAGCTGAACGTATTGCAGATGTAATAATGCTNNGGTATTATTATGGGAACTGCTTTTCTGTTACAAACTCAATTATTAGCTAGTTACCTTTTTCCCAAAAATAGTGAAAGTGGTTTTGTTTTAAAGTTTGTTTTGTTAATTGGCTTACCATTATTAGGTTATTTTATCTATAGACTATTAAAAAAATCTAAAAATCAATTTATTATAAAAGCCTTCAACTTTTTAAATGGATTATTAGACGGCATTAAAAGCATTAAAAAAATGAAAAAAAAATGGAAATTTATNNATTTTTCATACTGTTTTTATTTGGTTGATGTATGTACTTATGTTTTATGCAGTAACTTTTGCTTTGCCAGAAACTACTAATTTGCCATTTGCCGCTATTATTGTTGGCTTTGTTGTTGGAGGTTTAAGTATGGCACTTACCAATGGTGGTTTAGGATCTTACCCCGTTTTTGTAGCTAGTGCTTTAATTTTATATCATATTGACAATAATCCTGCTAGAGCTTTTGGTTGGATTATGTGGACTGCTCAAAC
>DGOU01000125.1 GCA_002390165.1 Lutibacter sp. UBA4458 | reverse complement strand
AAAGTCCATTTTCATTTAAATGGAATAACGGATTTAAACTTGAAAGTGCAGATAAAAATTTTAAATTAAAATTTGGAGGAAGAATTATGGCTGATCACGCATTCTTTTCTCAAAATTCTGATTTAGAAAGTACTTTTGGAGAATTAGAAACTAAAAGCGGAACAGAATTTAGACGTGCTCGTTTTTTTACTTCTGGAACTCTTTATAAAAATATAGATTTTAAATTACAAATTGATTTCGCTAGTGGTAATGTGGATTTAAAAGATGCTTATATAGGAATTAAAAAAATTCCTGTTTTTGGCACTATAAGAGTTGGGCATGTAAAAGAACCCTTTCATTTTGATGCGTTAAGCAGTAGTAAATATTTTACTTTTATGGAACGACCATTTCCTGTTGATTTTATGCAAGAACGTAATAATGGTATTATTGCTTTTAATGATTTTTTTGATAAAAAACTTTCATTACAAGCCGGTTATTTCAGAAATCAATCGAATAGTTCTACTGATAAAGCTGCTAATAATGGCTATGCGTTAACCATGAGAGCAACCACTTTAGCAATTCATAATAAAGAAAAAAACCAACTATTGCATTTAGGGGTTGGATATAGTTATAGAAATCCTGATTCTAATGAATTTAAAATAGCTTCAAAACCAGAAGCTCATTTAAGTAGTGTAAAATATATCTCCACCGGAACAATTAATGATGTTGAAAGTGTAGATCTTTTAAATTTTGAAACGGTTTTTATGGCTGGACCTTTATCTTTACAAGGCGAATACTTAACTTCAAAGGTTAAAACCAAAAATATATCAGCATCAAAAAATTATACCTTTTCTAGTTATTATGGTCAAATCAGTTATTTTTTAACTGGTGAACATAAAAAATATAAAAGTTCTTATGCTGGATTAGGTAGAGTACATCCTAAAAACAATTATGGAGGAGAAAATAATGGATTAGGTGCTTGGGAACTTGCTTTACGATTTTCAAATTCGAATTTAAACGATTCCAACATTCAAGGTGGCGAGCAATCAGATGTAACTTTAGGTTTAAATTGGTATTTAAATCCTGTAACAAGAGTTATGTTTAATAATGTTTGGGCAAACATTAAAAATACTGGAAATTTAAATGTATTTCAAATTAGATTTCAAATAGATTTTTAGATAAAATATCCCATATATAAAAAGGAGATATTCATAATGAATATCTCCTTTTTTTATTTTCTATTTAAGAGTTAAACTTATAGATTAATAACCCTTTATTCATTTTAGCTTAACATTCTATTAATACTAAAAGTGTTTATTTGTAACATAAAATTAAGACAATTAAAAAATGAAAAAAATAACATTATTATTTATGCTTGCTTTAATAGCAACTGCTTGTGGAAACAAAAAAAATGAAAACAAAAATTCTACTAATAAAACAATTATTTCAGGTTCTATTAAAATAGATGGTTCTGGAACGGTATTTCCTGTTTCTGAAGCTGTAGCAGAAGAATTTTTAAAAGTAGCTCCTAAAGTAAAAGTTACTGTTGGAGAAAGTGGCACTGGCGGAGGTTTCAAAAAATTTGCTATTGGAACTATTGATATTAGCGATGCTTCTAGAAATATTAAAGATAAAGAAATTGCACTTTGTAAAGAAAATGGCGTTGATTATGTTCGTTTAACAGTTGCTTTAGATGGTATTACGGTTGTGGTAAATAAAAACAATACTTGGGCTAAAGATATGACCACTGCAGAACTTAAAAAGTTATGGGAACCAAACAGTAAAATTACTAAATGGAACCAATTAAGAGAAGATTGGCCAAATGAAGAAATTCACCTTTATGGACCAAATACTTCTCATGGAACTTATGACTTTTTCACGGAAGAAATAATGGGAGAATCAGGAGCTAGCCGTACGGATTATAATGCTGTTTCTGATTATAATGTGGCTGTACAAGGAATTGAAAACGATAAAAATGCCTTAGGTTATTTTGGTTTGTCCTATTATGAAGAAAATAAAGATAAATTAAACGCTTTAAGTATTGATAACGGAAACGGTTTTGTTGCTCCAAGTATTGAATCTGTTGCAAATAATACCTACGCTCCATTATCAAGATCGCTATTTATTTTTGTTAGTAAAAAAGCTGCACAAAGAATAGAAGTTCAAAAATTTGTAGAATTCTATTTAAATAATGCTCCGGCTTTATCAAAAGAAGTTGGATATGTGCCAATGCCAGCAAGTGGATATAATACTCAAAAAGCAGCATTTAAAAGTGCACTTGTTAAAAAATAGTAAAAAGTAAAACTCTTAAAAACACCTATAAAAATGACATTTTTTTATAGGTGTTTTGGGGGTTATTAAAAATGCGTTAGTTATTATCTATAATTCTTATTTTAATTATTACTAAATGAAATTAAAGGAGAAAATAATTGAATTAATTTTACAATTTTTTGCATCTATTACCATTCTAACTACGGTGGGTATTATTGCGGTACTTTTATTTGAAAGCATTACTTTTTTTAGGTCAGTATCCATAATAGATTTTTTTACAGATACACAATGGACACCATTGTATAGCGAAAAACATTTTGGAATTTTAGCTTTAGTTTCTGGGACTGTTTTAACCTCGGTTATTGCAATTTCAGTTGCCTTACCAATTGGGTTAACCATTGCTATATACTTAAATATGTATGCATCAAAAGAATTTAAAAAAACTTTAAAACCTTTTTTAGAAATATTAGCCGCAGTGCCAACAGTGGTGTATGGTTTTTTCGCTTTATCTATTGTAACGCCTTTTCTACAATCTATTTACCCAAATTTAGAAACCTTTAACTCTCTTTCTGCTGGTATAGTTATGGGAATAATGATTATTCCGTTTGTTTCCTCATTAAGTGAAGACGCTTTATCTGCAGTTCCAAAATCTTTAAAAGAAGCTTCCTTTGGAATGGGAGCTACTAAATTTCAAACTGCTTTTAAAGTTATGGTTCCGGCAGCTTCTTCTGGAATTACGGTATCTGTAATTTTAGCTATTTCAAGAGCTATTGGAGAAACCATGATTGTTGCAATTGCAGCTGGGCAACAAGCAACCTTTACTTTTAATCCAACAGTTCCTATTCAAACCATTACTTCATATATAGTTCAAGTAAGTATGGGAGATGCTCCTCAAGGCTCCATTGAATACCGTACCATATTTGCGGCTGGGCTAACTTTATTCGTATTTACATTTATATTAAATAGCTTTAGTTTTTATATTAAGAAAAAATACCAAGAGAAATATGAATAACTTGCAAAAAAACAAATTAATAGATAACGCTTTTAAAACAATTGGCATATTATTTACATACTTAGGTATATTAATATTGGCCATATTATTATATAAAATAATTGCTGCGGGTTCAAGCAGAATTAACTGGGATTTTCTAACCAGTCTTCCATCAAGAAAACCAGAAAAAGCAGGAATTTATACGGCAATTTTAGGAACTTTAGATTTAATGATGTTAACTATTATAATTTCCATTCCTATTGGAATTGGTGCGGGAATTTATTTAGAAGAATATGCAAAAAAAACAAAGTTAACTACTTTATTAGAAATTAATATTGCAAATTTAGCAGGAGTACCATCCATAATATATGGGTTATTAGGTTTAGGCATATTCGTCCGATTTTTTAATTTTGGAGGAAGTATTTTATCCGGAGCTCTAACACTTTCTTTATTGATTTTACCAATAATAATTGTTGCAACTCGCGAAGCAATAAAAGCGGTACCCAGCTCTTTAAAGGAGGCTTCATTTGCATTGGGAGCAACTAAATGGCAAACTATTCAAAAAGTGGTATTACCATCTTCATTTGGTGGAATATTAACAGGAATTATATTAGCTATGTCTAGAGCAATTGGAGAAACTGCTCCGTTAATTGTAGTTGGTGCAATGGCATATGTACCATTTGTACCTCATTCCGTTTTTGACACTTTTTCTGTTTTACCAATGCAAATATTTACTTGGACAACTCGTCCTAAAGCAGGATTTGCAATTGCAGCTTCAGGAGCAATAATAATATTATTAATTTTAACATTTGTTATGAATGGAGTTGCCGTTTATTTTAGAAACAAATGGCAAAAAAAATTAGGAAACTAAAAATGACTACAACAACAAAAAATAGAAAAATAGAAAAAATTCCTCAAGAGAATATTTTGGATAACGCCTCAAAAATTAGCATTAAAGAAATGGATATTTGGTATGGAGCTTTTCATGCCATTAAAGAAGTTTCTATGAAAATAAACCCAAATACTGTAACGGCATTTATTGGCCCGTCTGGCTGTGGAAAATCTACTTTTCTACGTTTGTTTAATCGAATGAATGATTATATTGAAAGTTTTCATTTTGATGGAAAAATAAAAATTGATGGAAAAAATATTTATGGGAAAAAGACAAATATTGAAGAATTAAGAAAAAAAGTAGGTATGGTTTTTCAAAAACCAAATCCGTTTCCAAAATCTATATTTGAAAATGTAGCTTATGGTTTACGAATTCAAGGAATAAAAGACAAAAAAATAATTGCAGAGCGTGTAGAAAATTCGTTGAAACAAGTTGCGCTTTGGGAGGAAGTAAAAAATGATTTAAAAAAATCGGCTTTGGCTTTATCTGGTGGTCAACAACAACGATTATGTATTGCCAGAACTTTAGCGGTACAACCTTCAGTAATTTTAATGGATGAACCAACTTCTGCATTAGATCCAATTTCTACAGCTTCAATTGAAGATTTAATTTTTAAATTAAAAGAGAAATACACCATTATAATTGTTACACATAACATGCAGCAAGCTAGTAGAATTAGCGATTATACTGCATTTTTTTATATGGGTAATTTAGTAGAGTACAACAAAACAGAACTTATATTTACAAAACCAGAAAAAAAACAAACAGAGAATTATATCTCAGGTAAATTTGGATAATATTTAATTATGGAAAAATCAATTCAATATAAAGATGCCCTTAAAAAATCAGGATTAAAAATGTTAAACCTCTGTGAAAACCAGCTCACTAATGCATATCAATCCTTTTCTACTTTTGATACAGATTTAGCAGAAGAAGTTATGCATAAGGAAAATAGAGTAAATGCTTTAGACATTAAAATTGAAGAGGAATGTGAGCAGTATTTAGCTTTATACAAACCTGTAGCTCGTGATTTGAGGTTTATAATGGCTATTCGAAATATAAATTCCGATTTAGAGAGAATTGGAGATCATGCATATAGCATTGCTAGAAATGTAACGATAAAAAATACTCCTGTAGATTCTAAATTAATGGAAATCTTACAAATTGAAAAAATGTTTTCAGCAGTAATGGAAATGACGCAATTTGTTTCTGAAGGATTTGTTAATAAAAATTCTAAAATAGCACGAAAAGTATTTAAAAAAGATAAAATAGTTGATGTAATAAATACTAATTCTTATACTATTATTGCGGAAGAAGTAACAAAAAACCCTAAACTAATTGAGGACGCTCTAGTTCTATTTTCAATAATTCATAAACTAGAAAGGGTTGGTGATCTTATTAAAAATATAGCCGAAAAAATAATTTTTTATTTAGACGCTGAAATAATAATGCATAAAAAAATTAAATAATAATAAAAAGCCTGTTAAACAGGCTTTTTATTATTATTTAATTTATAGGTGAAGGAGAAATCATTATATGAGCTTTATGAGTTCCTGGATCCATAATCCATGGCCCTCCTTCTACCTGAGGCTTTGTTGGCAAGCCAGTACTTTTTGAAGTAGCCCAAGGTATATACACTACATATCTATAATTTGCATCCACAATTTTTTTAAGGTTTATATCATAATGGGCGTTTCCTCCATATAAAATATATAGTGTACTTGGATGCGTTGGCATTTTTAACTTTCCGTTTTTTGCTTCTTTTTCTCTAATATCAAATATTTCCGTTCTATTTTTCCCTGCTGCTTTCAATGCTCTTCCTCTTGTCATAAAAGGCTCTAAATCTTTATGATAACAAGCAACACTGTAACTTTTATTTTTAGGGTTATCTGATAAGCAAATAAGCTCGTTTGTTCCTTTTTTTAAAGTCACCACTTCACCATTTTTAGTGTATCCTAAAACCGTAGCTTCTGCTCTTTTATTTTTAGGAGCAGCTTGTAATGCTGCGTTTATTTGTTCTTCTTTATTCAGAACATTATTTTGAGAATTACATTGTACAAATGTAAAAGCCAATAAAATCAAAAATATTTTTTTCATAATAGTAGTCGTTATTTAATTATATAAATATACTTAAAAATTTATTTCTAAAAATTACTCATAAAATGGAACATTAACATTCAAA
>DGOU01000098.1 GCA_002390165.1 Lutibacter sp. UBA4458 | reverse complement strand
GGTCGTTGTATTAAAAGTGCAGGTCTTGATTTGGCAGGAATTACTTTAGAACCATTGGCTTCGGCAGAAGCTGTTTTAAGTAATGAGGAGAAAGAAGCAGGAGTAGCTTTAATTGATATAGGAGGTGGAACTACCGATTTAGCAATATTCAAAAATGGAATTATTCGTCATACTGCCGTAGTGCCTTTTGGAGGAAATGTTATTACAGAAGATATTAAAGAAGGTTGTTCTATTATTGAAAAACAAGCAGAACTATTAAAAACAAAATTTGGTTCCGCTTGGCCTGGAGAGAATAAAGACAACGAAATAGTTTCTATTCCAGGGTTAAGAGGAAGAGATCCAAAAGAAATTACCCTTAAAAATTTATCAAAAATAATTAATGCTAGAGTAGTTGAAATTATTGAGCAGATTTTTATGGAAATAAAAAATTATGGACATGAAGAACCTAAAAAAAAGCTAATAGCTGGCATTGTTTTAACAGGAGGAGGAGCACAATTAAAACATTTAAAACAATTAGTAGAATATGTTACCGGTATGGATACTAGAATTGGATATCCAAATGAAAATTTGGCTGGTGATTCTGATGAAAGTTTATCAAGCCCTCAATACGCTACAGCTGTTGGTTTATTAATGAATGGGTTAAATAAATTAGAAAAAACTAAAGAAAAAGAAAGAGAAAAAGAGGTTCATACCGATATTTCAAAAGAACCAGAAAATGGAATTCTTGAAGAAAAGGAAGAAGCAGAAAAACCACCTAAAAAATCCATTTTTGAAAAATGGGCAGATAAGTTTAGAGATTTTTTAGATAACGCAGAATAAATAGAATAAAAAAACACCAATACATATATTATGAGCAATTCAGATTTTAATAACATTTCATTCGATTTACCAAAAAATCAGTCTAACGTTATAAAAGTTATCGGCGTAGGAGGTGGCGGTAGCAATGCTGTAAACCATATGTTCTTACAAGGAATAGATGGTGTTGACTTTGTAATTTGTAATACCGATGCTCAAGCATTACAAAACAGTCCAATACCAACAAAAATTCAGTTAGGTGTTTCTTTAACTGAAGGTTTAGGAGCAGGGGCAAACCCTGAAGTTGGCGAAGAGGCGGCAATGGAAAATATTCAAGAAATTAGAGAAATGCTTGCTACACATTCTAAAATGGTATTTATTACTGTTGGAATGGGTGGTGGTACTGGTACTGGTGCTGCACCAGTTATTGCCAAAGTTGCTCGTGAATTAGATTTATTAACTATTGGTATAGTAACAACTCCTTTTTCTTTTGAAGGAAAAATGAGAAATGAACAGGCTCAAAAAGGAATTGATAAATTACGTCAATATGTAGATTCGTTAGTAGTAATAAATAACAATAAATTACGAGAAGTATATGGTAATTTAGGGTTTAAAGCAGGTTTTTCTAAAGCAGATGAAGTATTATCGACTGCATCAAGAGGAATTGCTGAAGTAATTACACACCACTATACGCAAAATATCGATTTAAAGGACGCTAAAACAGTATTATCCAATAGCGGAACTGCAATTATGGGATCAGCATCTGCAACAGGAGTTAATCGTTCGGAAGAAGCTATTACCAAAGCATTAGATTCTCCTTTGTTAAATGATAATAAAATTACTGGAGCTAAAAATGTGTTGTTATTAATTGTTTCTGGTGCAGAAGAAATTACCATAGATGAAATAGGGGAAATAAACGATTATATTCAGGCAGAAGCAAAATCGAATGTAAATATTATTATGGGTGTTGGTGAAGATGAAACTTTAGGCGATGCCATTTCCGTTACAGTAATAGCAACCGGATTTAATAAGGATCAACAATGTGAAATTGCAAATACAGATCCTAAAATAATTATGCATACGTTAGATGATGAACAAGAGGCAACTTTTGATTTTAAAGAAAAAACAGTTCATAGTTCTGTTAAATTAGAAGCCGAAAATAAAGTAGAAGAGACTTCTAAAAATGAAGATAAAATTATATACGATTTAGGAGAAGAATTAGAGGAGGAAAACAACTTAATTCCTACTACAGACTTTATTAAAAATATTGATATAATATATGATGAAGTTTTAGCAGAAAATATGGAAGATTTCGAAATTACAGAAGTTAAATCTGAAGTAGTTGAAGAAATAGAAGAACCTTTAGAAGAAGAAAATCAAATTTCATTTACTTTTGATTTACCAATAAATGAAGTAAAAAAACCCTCTGAAAAAAAAATAGATAATTCTCAAGTAAATGAAATTTTTGAAATTGAGGTACAGCACCATGAAGTGGAGGAGCCAATTAAAGAAGTAGTAAATGAAGTGCATTTTACTTTAGAAGATTACACGGAATTAGAAGAAAATTTAAACAAAGCAACAAAACCAAAAGCTAAAGTAGAAACTGTAGTTGAAGAAGAGGAAATGAAGTTTACGCTACGCTCAGATGATATTAATAATCAAGAAGTTGTAGATTATAAAGAGGTTTCTCCTTTAGATTTAACTATTGAAGAATTGCAGAAAAGAGCTGCAGATAGAAGACTAAAATTAAAAAATCTGAATTATAAATTTGTAAATAAGGTTACTAAAAACATTGAAGAAATAGAAAAAGAACCTGCATATAAAAGAATGGGAGTTGAATTAAATGAAACCACTCATTCCTCAGAAATCAATCAATCAAGAACTTCTTTAGAAATTGACGAGAATGATGATATTCAATTTAGATCAAATAACTCATTTTTACATGATAATGTAGATTAAAACATTGCCCAAAGACGATGACCCTTAGAATTATTTTCTAAGTTTTGACTCGAAAATCTTCTTTTAAAATTTAAGATTTTCGAGTTCTTTTTTTTAACTTCGCAAAACTAAATTAGTTTACTATGAGTTTACAAAATAAAGTAATGAGCAAAATTAAAGAGGCTATGAAATCTAAAGATTCTGTGGCTTTAGAATCTTTGCGAGCAATTAAATCTGAAATTTTACTTGCGCAAACGAAAGGTGGTGCAACCGAAGGATTATCAGAAGAAGAAGAACTAAAAATTGTACAAAAATTAGTAAAACAGCGAAAAGATAGCGCAGCTTTATATAAAGAGCAAGGCAGAAATGATTTAGCAGAGCCAGAATTGGCTCAAGTTGCTGTTATTTCTCAGTTTTTACCAGAGCAATTATCTGAAGAAGCACTTAAAGATGTGATTTCTAAAATTGTAGAAACTGTTGGTGCAACATCAATGAAAGATATGGGAAAAGTAATGGGAATGGCTTCAAAGCAATTAGCCGGTAAAGCCGATGGGAAAGCAATTTCTATGGCTGTAAAAATGTTACTTTCTTAATAAATTGGCCTCGTGGCGCAACTGAATAGCGCACTGGATTTCGGCTCCAGCGGTTGCAGGTTTGAATCCTGCCGGGGTCAC
>DGOU01000050.1:751-2628 GCA_002390165.1 Lutibacter sp. UBA4458 | reverse complement strand
TCCCACGTTATTGATTTAAATATGAGCGAATTAGAGCAACTTACAGGCGTTAATAAAAATTTGGTAAGAAAAGCTGCCATTGCTTATGCAAATGCTAATAACGCAATGGAATTTCACGGATTAGGCGTAACAGAACATTATCAAGGAAGTAAAACCGTAATGCTACTCTCTAACTTGGCAATGATGACCGGTAATATTGGTAGAAATGGAGTTGGATTAAATCCGTTACGTGGACAAAACAATGTACAAGGCGCTGCTGATATGGGAGTTCAGCCACATCAAGGAGCTGGATATATGGATATCAATAATCCTGAAATTCAAAATTATTATGCTGAAAAATACAGAGTACCTAAAATGCCTGAACGCGAGGGATTAAAAATTCCAGAAATGATAGACGCAACGCTTAACGGCAAATTTAAAGCACTTTGGATTATGGGTGAAGATACTTTAATGACGGACCCAAATTCCAATCACATTCGTAAAGCATTTGAAAAATTAGATATTTTAATAGTGCAAGAATTATTTATGAGTGCCACCGCTGAAATGGCTGACGTAGTGTTACCAGCAGCTTCATATTTTGAAAAAAATGGAACGTTTACAAATGGCGAACGTCGCATACAACGTGTAAATAAAGTAGTTGAGCCAATTGGAAATTGTAAATCTGATGGTCAAATAATTATAGATATGATGCACAAATTAGGTTATAATCAACCTACAGGAAAACTTTATGACGCCGAAAATCTATTAGAAGAAATTGCAGATGTTATACCATTTATGAAAGGAGTAACTTGGAAAGGTTTAGGAAAAAATGGACTGCAATGGCCTGTAAAAGAAGACGGTACAGATACAAAAATGCTACACATTAACGGTGCGTTTAAAAAAGGAAAAGGCACTTTTCATCATTTTGACTTTGAAGAAACGCCAGAGTTGGTAGCACATCAAAATAAATATCCTTTTATTTTAACTACTGCTCGCCAATTAGAGCATTACAATTCGGGAACAATGACTCGAAGAACTGCTAATCAGCAAATATCTTCTAATGATTATTTAGAAATAAATCCGTTGGATGCAGGTAAAAAAGATATTTCCGAAGGAGATACAGTTCGTATTTTTTCAGATCGAGGAAGTGTAAATATTCCAGTAAAATTAAATTATACGGTTAAACCTGGCATTGTTAGAACTACTTTTCATCAACCAGAAATATTTATCAATTTAATTACAGGAAATGTTGGAGATAAAGAAACACTGACACCAGAATATAAAGTAGTAGCTGTAGATTTTGAAAAAATATAAATTTGCACTTCGCCAATCTCAGTATGACTATATATATTTTAATAGTTGATTTAATACGCTATGTCAGTCTGAGCTTGTCGAAGACTTTATCTAAAGTCAAAACTAAACCATCAACCTTATCTATTGTCTAAGAATCTTACATATTAAAACTAAAAACCTTATAACAACAAAATATAAAGTGGTAGCTTCTGATTTTGAAAAAATATAAATTTACATTCATCAAGCTCAGTGTAATTATAGATATTTAATAGTTGATTCAATACGCTATGTCAGTCTGAGCTTGTCGAAGACTTTATCTAAAACCAAAACTAAACTGCCAACCTCATCTCTTGTCTAAAAATCTTACAAATTAGAACTAAATTCCTTATAACACCAAAATATAAAGTGGTAGCTTCTGATTTTGAAAAAATATAAAATTACACTTCGACAAGCACAGTGTAATTATATATATTTAATAGTTGATTCAATACGCTATGTCAGTCTGAGCTTGTCGAAGACTTTATCTAAAACCAAAACTAAACCGCCAACCTCATCTCTTGTCTAAAAATCTTATAAATTATAACTAAATTCCTTATAACACCAAA
>DGOU01000050.1:0-717 GCA_002390165.1 Lutibacter sp. UBA4458 | reverse complement strand
TACACTTCGACAAGCACAGTGTAACTATATGTATTTAATAGTTGATTCACAATACGCTATGTCAGTCTGAGCTTGTCGAAGGCTTTATCTATAGCTAAAACTAAACTGTCATTCTCAGTTTGACTAGGAATTATACAAATTATAACTAATAAACCACAGATGTCACATCATGCGAGACATGACGTAATAAAACTCAATGACCTAGCGTGCAAATTGAAACTATCTCTCTGAATAAACAGATTGCCACCATTTTAAAAAAATCTCGGAATGACAACGTAAAACAAACAAAATGCACGATTTAGACAATAAATTACATTTTTTTATAAATTTTTTGCATAATAAAATTAATAACTATACATTTGCACTCTAAGAGCGTCCCTATAATTTCAAGTTTTTACGGAGAGAACTTATAATTTTTTGATTTTTACGCTAAAATAACCCAATTTTAGATAGTTAAATATCAAGTTTTGCTTTTAAAAATCTCCAAAATAGAAATTTTAGTTAATAAAATTTAAAGCATTTTCTTGTTTTTAAACATGGATAAAACCAGTAATTACAAAGGAAAATAGCTTCATAAACTGATTATTTTAAAAAATAAATTAAAATAGTTCAGGATTTTTTTTGCCTATACGTAAGTTTTTTATACATTTGGTTCTCTTACTAATCATTTAATTCTTACTAAAAATGAAAAAATTAAAATTAATTTTCGGTGTGCTT
>DGOU01000227.1:7021-7173 GCA_002390165.1 Lutibacter sp. UBA4458 | reverse complement strand
ACAAGTGTTTTAGAAAGAATGAATAGAAAACATACTCGCGAAGAATACATTTCTTTAATTAAAAACATCAAAAATATAATTCCAGATTGCTCTATTTCACAAGATATGATGACCGGTTTTTGTGGCGAAACAGAAGAAGAACATCAAGAAAC
>DGOU01000227.1:0-6986 GCA_002390165.1 Lutibacter sp. UBA4458 | reverse complement strand
ATGTTTCAAAAGAAGTTAAAAAAAGAAGATTAAATGATATTATTCAATTACAACAAAAACACAGTTTATTTAGAACACAACAATTTGTAAACAAAACAGTAGAAGTTTTAATTGAAGGCACTTCTAAAAAATCTGATGCTCATTGGAAAGGAAGAAATTCTCAAAATGTAGTGGCTGTTTTTCCAAAAGGAAATGAAAAAATTGGAGATTTTGTTCAAGTATATGTTGAAGAATGTACTTCTGCAACATTAATTGGTAAAAAAATATAACTATGGAAAATTCGCAATCCATTAAACAACGTTTCGGAATTATTGGAAACGATCTTCATTTAAACCGTGCTTTAGACAAAGCAATTAGAGTTGCCCCTACAGATATTTCTGTATTAGTTACTGGGGAAAGTGGTGTTGGTAAAGAAAGTATTCCAAAAATAATTCATCATTTATCGCATAGAAAACATGCAAAATATATTGCTGTAAACTGCGGAGCGATTCCTGAAGGAACAATTGATAGCGAACTTTTTGGTCATGAAAAAGGCGCTTTTACTGGAGCAACAACAACCCGAAAAGGATATTTTGAAGTTGCAGATGGCGGTACTATTTTTTTAGATGAAGTAGGTGAGCTTCCATTAACCACACAGGTTAGATTATTACGAGTTTTAGAAAATGGCGAGTTTATAAAAGTTGGCTCATCTAACGTGCAAAAAACCAATGTTAGAATGGTAGCGGCAACTAATATAAATTTACATAAAGCTATTTCTAAAGGAAAATTTAGAGAAGATTTATATTATCGTTTAAGTACTATTGAAATTCATTTACCTCCTTTGCGAGAACGGGTTAATGACATCCATTTATTATTTAGAAAATTTGCTTCTGATTTTGCCCAAAAGTATAAAATGCCTACCATTCGATTATCGGATGACGCAATAAAATCGCTTGAAAACTATGGTTTTCCTGGTAATATTCGTCAATTAAAAAATATTGCAGAACAGGTTTCTATAGTAGAAGAAAACAGAATTGTAAATTCTGAAAGATTGTTACAATATTTACCTACTAAAGGTACAAATTTACCGTCTGTAGTTTCCCAAGAAAAACATACTAGCGATTTTGCTACAGAACGTGAAATCATGTACAAAGTTTTATTTGATATGCGGAATGATATTAATGATTTAAAAAAGCTAACTTTAGAATTAATGCAGTCTAAAGATGCTACTAAAGTGAAAGAAGAAAACAAAAATTTAATTCAAAAAATATATAGTGGGGAAACGAAAAGTGAAGCAAATGAAAACAAAGTGGAAGTTGTTAGAATCTCAGATAATGATGAGCGTTCACATAATTTTGAATATGCAGAAACTATAGATGAAGATGAAAGTTTATTATTAGAAGATAAAGAAATTGAGCTTATAAAAAAATCGTTAGAACGTAATCGTGGAAAACGAAAATTAGCTGCCACTGAATTAGGTATTTCTGAAAGAACTTTATATCGAAAAATAAAACAATACAATTTATAGTTAATTTAATACCTTTGAATTTAATTAATTTGTGTTTGCACAAATCCATTATATGAAAAAATATACTATCCTATTTATAATTTTAAGTGCTTTAACCGTACAAAGTTGTGGTATTTATTCATTTACAGGAACTAATATTAACCCAGACGTAAAAACCATACAAATAGATTATTTTCCAAATAATGCAATTTTAGTAGAACCAACTTTAAGCCAGGATTTTACTATTAAATTACAAGATTTATTTTTACAACAGACTAATTTAAATTTAGTTAAAACTGGTGGCGATTTACAATTTGAAGGTGAAATTACAGGATATAAAATAAATCCGATGACTGCTACTGCACAACAAACTGCAGCACAAAATAGATTAACTATCACCGTAAATGTTCGCTTTTTTAATAATAAAAATGAAGAAGATAATTTTGAACGCACTTTTTCTCATTATTATGATTACGATGCAAACGACCAATTAACTGGTGGAATTTTAGACGATGCTTTTACAGAAATTTTAGATCGAATTACACAAGATATTTTTAACGCATCCGTAGCAAAATGGTAATTTAGAATGAATACTGCAGAATTAACACATCTAATAAATCATCCTACTCATTTATCAAATCTCGATATTGAAAAATTGGAAAAAATAACAAACGAATTTCCTTATTTTCAATCTGCAAAAGCTATTTTATTAAAAGGGTTATATAATTCTAAAAGTTATAAATACAATGTTGCACTTAAAACCACCGCAGCAAACACAATAGACAGAAAAGTACTTTTTGAATTTATTACTTCTGCTCCATTTTTAAATAAACCAGTTTTAAAAGAAGTGAATGAAACCACTAAGCAAGTTTCCGATATAAAAATTGCAGAAAAACCATTAGAAAAGGCAACTGAAAATGAGACAACAGATATTTTAGAAATTGGAAGCCCAATTAAATTTAGCAGTTCCGAACCCCATACTTTTAACGAATGGATGCAATTAAGTATTCAAAAACCAATTCAAAGAAAAGAAAAATCGATAAATAAATTCAACATTATTGATCAATTTATTAAGACCAATCCAAAAATAAAACCAGTAGCAAAACAACAATCTAACATTGATGTTTCAACAGAAAGCACAGAGGAAAATGAACATTTAATGACCGAAACTTTAGCGAAAGTGTATTTAGAACAAAAAAAATACACAAAAGCAATACAAGCTTATCATATTTTAAGTTTGAAATATCCAGAAAAAAGTAGTTTCTTTGCAAACCGAATAAAAGCAATTAAAATTTTACAAATAAATAAATCATGACTTTTACATTATTTTTAATCTTAATTATTATTGTAGCATTATTGCTAATATTAATTATTATGGTACAAAACCCAAAAGGAGGAGGATTATCTTCATCATTTGGAGGTGGTGGAACACAATCTTTAGGAGGAGTTCAAAATACTACCAATTTCCTAGACAAAAGTACTTGGACATTATCTATAGTATTGCTAGCATTAATTTTGCTTTCTAATTTTGCAGCGCCTAGAAAAGGAACTGCAAATCAAGGTTCTGAAATTAAAAACACTATTGAAAACAGAGAAGTACCAGCAACTCCAGTAGATTCAAAAACAAATACAAGTTTACAAGATTCTTTATAGTAATTAAATAAACTTTATCCTAAAAAAATGCCAACGTAAATGACACGTTGGCATTTTTATTTTTATACCATTCTTACTAAAAGTACATTTGTCAGTTTTTCGGAATTGGCATACTTTTGGAAAGGTTAATTCGTAGAATTCATAAATTTTAAACTAATAACAAATGAATAAAATTAATATTAAACCATTAGCAGATAGAGTTTTAGTAAAACCTTTAGAAGCGGAAACAACTACCGCATCAGGACTTATAATTCCTGATTCAGCAAAAGAAAAACAACAAAAAGGAACTGTAATTGCAGTTGGTAATGGCACAAAAGAGGTAACCATGACTGTAAAAGTTGGCGACACTGTTTTGTTTGGGAAATATGCTGGAACAGAACTTGTTTTAGAAGATACCGAATATTTAATTATGAGAGAAGCTGATATTTTAGCAATAGTTTAATTTAAAAATAAAAAAAATGGCAAAAAATATAATTTTTGATATAGAAGCACGTGATGGCTTAAAACGTGGTGTAGATGCTTTAGCAAATGCAGTAAAAGTAACCTTAGGCCCAAAAGGTAGAAACGTTGTAATTGGAAAAGCTTTTGGAGGACCACAAATAACAAAAGATGGAGTAACTGTAGCTAAAGAAATTGAATTAGAAGATACTCTAGAAAATATGGGGGCTCAAATGGTAAAAGAAGTAGCTTCAAGAACCAACGATTTAGCTGGTGACGGTACTACAACCGCTACTGTTTTAGCACAAGCAATTGTTAAAGAAGGGTTGAAAAATGTAGCTGCAGGTGCTAATCCTTTAGATTTAAAACGTGGAATTGACAAAGCTGTTAAGGCTATTGTTAAAAACTTACAAGAACAATCTCAAGAAGTAGGTAACAAATCAGATAAAATAAAACAAGTAGCTTCTATTTCTTCAAATAACGATGAAACGGTAGGCGATTTAATTGCCGAAGCATTTCAAAAAGTTGGTAAAGAAGGTGTTATTACTGTTGAAGAAGCAAAAGGAACTTCTACTTATGTAGATATAGTGGAAGGTATGCAATTTGATAGAGGTTATTTATCTCCCTATTTTGTAACCAATGCAGATAAAATGTTAACCGATTTAGAAAATCCTTATATTTTATTATTCGATAAAAAAATCACCAATCTTAAAGATTTGTTACCAATTTTAGAACCAGTTGCACAAAGTGGTAAACCTTTATTAATTATTGCCGAAGATGTTGAAGGAGAAGCTTTAGCCACTTTAGTAATGAATAAATTACGAGGCGCTTTAAAAATTGCAGCTGTAAAAGCACCAGGTTTTGGAGATAGAAGAAAAGCAATGATTGAAGATATTGCTATTTTAACTGGTGGAACTGTAATTTCTGAAGAAAGAGGTTTATCCTTAGAAAAAGCTACGCTTGAAATGTTAGGTACAGCGGAAAGAGTTACTATTGATAAAGACAATACAACCATAGTAAACGGAGCAGGAAATGCAGATGATATTAAAGCAAGAGTAGCGCAAATTAAAGCTCAAATTGAAACTACAACTTCAGATTATGACAAAGAAAAATTACAAGAGCGTTTAGCTAAATTGGCTGGTGGTGTTGCTGTTTTATATGTTGGCGCTGCAAGTGAAATTGAAATGAAAGAGAAAAAAGATAGAGTTGATGATGCTTTACACGCTACACGTGCCGCCGTTGAAGAAGGTATAGTTGCTGGTGGAGGAGTTGCTTTAGTTAGAACTAAAGAAGTTTTAAAATCTATTACTACAGATAGTTTAGATGAAGTAACTGGTATTAAAATATTAGATAGAGCAATTGAAGAGCCTTTACGTCAAATTGTAGAAAACGCAGGAGGTGAAGGATCTGTAGTAGTTGCTAAAGTTATTGAAGGAAAAAAAGATTTTGGTTATAATGCCAAAACAGATGAATATACTAAAATGCTAAAAGCTGGTATTATTGACCCTACCAAAGTAACAAGAATTGCATTAGAAAATGCAGCTTCAGTTTCTGGTATGATTTTAACTACAGCTTGTACTTTAGTTGACATTAAAGAAGACGCTCCTGCTGGACCAGCAATGCCTCCAATGGGTGGTGGAATGCCAGGTATGATGTAAAAAAATAATCAATTAAGCCGATACTACCAGAGCTACAATCTGGCGCCGTTCTTAATTGATTACAATACAAAAATATAAAAGTAATTTCATAAAAAAATCCGAGGTTTAAAATCTCGGATTTTTTATTTAATATTGTTATTTAAATAGTTAACCATTTTAGGTTATAATTTTTCATTAAGCTAACTGTTTTTCCATTAGCAAAAAATCAAAATCGAAAAACCATAGTGTACTGCAACTAAAAAACAGAAAACAACTACAAAATTAAACTTCATATAAAATGATTTTTTAATAAAGTCGAAATATTTATTTTATCCTTACTATCATTTAAGAAACTATAAATCAAATACTTTTATCTTAAAAAACTTGATACATTAAAAATTAGATTATATATTTAACCATTAATATTGCGTTTCCCCTCAACTTCACCCTAAAAAAAATTCAATTTTCTAATTGAATATTAAAATATTGCTGTTAATTACTTTTTAAATTAATTTGCTTAAAATGAAAAATATGAAATCAACCAAATTAGCAATCCTTTTTACTTTTATTATTGGACTAACCATTTTAGGAAATAAATATGAAGATAATAAATCTTCCGAAAATCCTTCAACCCCAAAAGAAATACTAAGCAATGATTGTAAAACTACCATATCTGGAAAAATTTTAGATAAAGAAACAAAAACACCTGTTACGGATGCATTGGTTACTTTAATTTCTAACGGACAAGAAATTAAATTGATTAATGTAAATAAAAATGGAGAATATAATTTTAAGGTAAATTGTGGTATACAATATAAACTTGTAGTTAAAGCTGCTTCCTATTTTAAATTTGAATTTAATTTAACTACTGAAAAGGATAAATCCATTCCAATATTTAAAAACTTTTTACTTGAAAAGGCTTGTTATCAAACAATAACAGGAACTGTTTTTAATGAATTTTCAAACAAAGCAATTAATAATGCTACGGTAACATTATATTTAAATGGGGAAGAAATTGAAACAACTCAAGTAGATAAAATTGGTGTTTATAGTTTTAGAGCAAAATGTAATTCAAATTATTATATTGTAGTGAATAAGCTAAATTTTACAAATGATTTATTCGAATTTACAACCTCAAACATATCCAACAAAAGTATCAAACACAATTTCAAATTAGAACCAGAATGTATCCAAACTCTTTCAGGGATTATTAAAAACAAAATAACCCTTGAACCAATGAGTGCCACCTTAAAACTATATCTAAACAACATTGAAATTGAAACGCTACATATCAATAACGATGGTAAATTCTTTGTGAAATTTCAATGCACTACTAATTATAAAATAGTAGCAAGTAAACTTGATTATAAAAACGATAGCTATAACTTTTTAACCGACTATACAGAAAATAAACAACCTAATTATTTCCACTTAAAAAAAGATTTATACTTAGAACCCAACCAATGTTTTAAGGTAGTTTCAGGAAAAGTATTAAATAAACAAACTAAACAATCTATATCTAATGCCAAAGTTTCTTTAAATTACCAAAATCAAGAAATTAAAACTTTCGAAACAAATTTAGATGGCTCCTATCTTTTTAATATAAAATGTGATGCCACTTATGATATTATAGCTTCCAAAGAAGGTATGAGTACTGAAACTATTAATTATATTGCTTCCGAAAAAAAGGGAGAGGATAAACTATTAAATATCTATTTAGAGGATATAAATTGCGAACAAATTGTAAATGGAACCATTTTAGATAAAAATAC
>DGOU01000196.1:9280-12530 GCA_002390165.1 Lutibacter sp. UBA4458 | reverse complement strand
TATAGCAAAAGAAGTTTTGTTTCCGTATTCGTATTGATTTGGGTTTGTTGCATTAACATCAGTAACAACACTATAATTATAAGCTGCTAATTCAATTAAAACATATGGAGTTTGTGTGTATTTATAATCGTCTAAATTGTATTCGAAAAAATTAAATTCTAAACCTAATGCTAATTCTTTTATGCTGTTGGTAAAACGCAATCCTCTGTTTAGTCTTTCAGGATTAGTAGCTTTTGTATCATCTGCAGAAATTTGTGCATAGGTAAAAGAGCCTCTATACGCTATTCTCGGATTTTTATTCCATTTATAAATTAGGCTACCCATAAAATTATTGGGATTTATGTAGTATTCTGAACCAATATCACCTATATAGTTGCTACCTCCAACCATTATTCCAATTTCATTAACTTGGGCAATTGAAATGCTTGTTATCCAACTAAATGCAATAAATAAAAATATTTTTTTCATACGTAAAATAGCGTGCAAATATAACGATTTCTATTTGCTTTTTGAAGTTTCAATAATTCTTTTTTGAATAACTATTTATAAATGAAATTATTGTAAAATATTAAGGATACTTTTTTATATCTTTTAATACCTTTAATTTCTTAGGTCTTTACCCCAAAGTAATTTTTCTCGTAAGGTTTTAATAAAAGTTTGCTTGTTTATTTGAACCATTTTTAAATTGAAGGGTGCTTTTTCAACAAATATTTCAGTATTACTTTTAATGGTGCTAACTCGTGAGTCTAACGAAAGTAAAAATTCATTTTCACGTCCTTTAACGGTAAATTTTATTTTAGTTTCATCTGGTATAACCAAAGGACGAGCATTTAAATTATGTGGCGCAATTGGAGTTAGTGCAAAACTTTTAGCTTGCGGAGTTATTATAGGTCCGCCGCAACTTAAAGAATATCCTGTAGAGCCAGTAGGTGTTGCAATAATTAATCCATCGGCCCAGTAAGCATTTAAAAATTCATCATCTAAATAAGTTTTAATAGTAATCATAGATGCCGTATTTTTTCTGCTAACAGAAACTTCATTTAAAGCAAAATTTAGTGGTAATAAATCTTTTTTGTTTGAAGAAGTACTAACGCTAAGTAAGGTTCTTTCTTTTATTAAAAAATCATTATTTATGAGTGCAATTATTGCGCTTTTAATCTTTTCTTTTTGAATGGTGGCTAAAAATCCTAACCTACCAGTATTTATACCAATAATAGGTATATTACTATTTCTAACTAAAGTAACTGCGCTTAAAATAGTTCCGTCACCACCAATGGTAATTACATAGTTAAAATTATTTTTTAAATCATCATGCGAAGAAAAAGTAGCTATATTATTAGTTTCAACCTGATTTTTAATGGAGTTGAAATAATTTTGTTCTACTAAAAATTCAATTTTATTTTTATTAAGGATGTTAAAAAGTTCTTTAATATAAAGGATATCATCTGTTTTAAAAAATTGTCCGTAAATAGCAACTTTCATATTTAAATATTTAAATATTTTTGTAAGTAATCTGTTCTGTCTTTTAATTCTTCTAGTAAAAAATCTTCTTTATGATTCGATAAAACATGATAATTATATCGTCTAAAGGATTGTATAATTTCATTTGCTTCTGAAGCGTTAAATTTAAGTGTTATGGTTACGGTAGAAGCTGTGGTTTTAGAAATAAAAATTCCTAAAACTTTACCATTATTAGATTCTACAATCTGACAAATTTCGCTAAAGGAGTAATCTCTAATTTCTTTTTCTAGTAAAATTATAATACCTTCATTGCTTAAAAAAGGCGAATTATTATAAATATGTAAAATATCAATTAAATCATAATAACCAATATAATTTTGATTTTTAGTAACCACCGGAATTATATTAGTTTCGTTTATAGCAAATGCATTTAAAATTTCTAAAAAATTGGTATGCTCTTCTATAAAAAAGTTTTTAATTAAATATTGATATTTTTCTAAAACACTTTCTTCTTCATAAATTCCTTCAACATCTGCTTCTGAAATTAAACCAATCAGTTTTTTATGGGTTACAATTGGAAAATGAGAATACGTGTTTTCTTTAAAAAAAGCTTTTGCTTCTGCAATTTTGGTTTGCAAGGTAAGCGGTTTAAAGTCTGTTAATATGTTAGGAGTTGTGTTCATTACGTTTCTAATTATAGTACAAATTAATCAAAAATAAAACCAATTTCATATAGTTAGTTGTAAATTTGCACCATCATTTCAAAATAAAGGTTAAAAATATGACAAAATTAAGTGTAAATGTAAACAAAATAGCTACGCTACGAAATGCACGAGGAGCAAATTACCCTGATGTTGTAAAAGTAGCAAGCGATATACAAGAGTTTGGGGCTGAAGGGATTACCATTCATCCACGACCAGATGAACGTCATATTAGATATCAAGATGCATTTGATTTAAAAAAAATTGTGACTACCGAGTTTAATATTGAAGGAAATCCAATTCCAAAATTTATTGATTTGGTGTTAAAAGTAAAACCAGATCAAGTAACATTGGTGCCAGATGCAGTTAATGCGATTACTTCAAATGCAGGTTGGGACACTATTACAAATCAATCTTTTTTAAAAGAAGTAATTGCTGAATTTAAACAAAACGGAATTAGAACTTCTATTTTTATTGATACTAATTTAAAATATATGGAAGCCGCAGCTACTACTGGTGCGGATAGAATAGAATTATATACCGAAAACTTTGCGGCACAATACAGTTTGGGCAATAAAAAAGTGGTAAAACCATATATTGAAAGTGCTAAATTGGCAAGTAAATTAGGTTTAGGAATTAATGCAGGGCACGATTTAAATTTAGAAAATATTCAATTTTTTGCTTCTTCTATTCCAAATTTAAAAGAAGTTTCTATTGGTCATGCTTTAATTACAGAATCGTTGTATTTAGGTTTAGAAAATGTGATTAATATGTATAAATATAGGTTAAGTTTGGCTAACAATAATGAATAAATTACATGCAACAATTTTAGGCAAAGGAGCGCCACTAATAATTTTACATGGTTATTTAGGAATGAGTGATAATTGGAAAACTTTAGGTGTAAAGTTATCCGAAAATTATCAAGTGCATTTAATAGATCAACGTAATCACGGAAGAAGTTTTCATTCGGATGAATTTGATTTGGAGTTATTAGTAGAAGATTTACATTCGTATATTATTAATCATAAATTACAGAAAGTTAATTTGTTAGGTCATTCCATGGGAGGAAAAGTGGCGATGTTATTTGC
>DGOU01000196.1:2306-9227 GCA_002390165.1 Lutibacter sp. UBA4458 | reverse complement strand
GGGCTTATAAACCACATCATCAACAAATATTAACAGCCTTAAATGCCGTTAATTTTCAAATACAAAATACTCGTAAAAAAGTAGAAGAACTCTTAAAAGTTTATATTCAAGATAAAGGCGTTTTACAATTTTTACTTAAAAATGTGTATTGGAAAAACAAAGGCGAATTAGATTATCGTTTTAATTTGAATAGTTTAACCGAAAATTATCCCGAAGTAGGAGAAGCTTTGCCATCTTTTACGGTATTTGATGGCGAAACGTTATTTTTAAAAGGAGAAAATTCAGATTATATTACCAAAAAAGAAGAGCCTTTAATAATAGCGCATTTTGAAAATGCTAAAATTGTAACTGTCAAAAATGCAGGTCATTGGCTACATGCCGAAAATCCTACTCAATTTTATAACGAAGTTGTCAGTTTTTTAAACAATTAACTGCTTGGCATAATTATAGTTAGTAATAATTTAAGATATTAATTTTTTTAGATAATGAAAAATAAAAGAGTTATAGTTATTTTATCGATTATAATTTTTCTTTTATGTATTCCATTGGTAGCCATGATGTTTACTAATGAAGTAAATTGGGATTTTCCTGATTTTTTAGTTGCTGGAATTATTTTATTTGGAACAGGATTGGTTTCGGAATTTGTAATGAGAAAAGTAAAGAATTTTCACAAAAAAATGTGGATTCTGGCAGCAATTTTGATAATGGTAATTCTTCTTTGGATTGAATTAGCAGTTGGAATATTTGGGACTCCTTTAAGTGGAAGTTAATCAGATTATAGAAAGTTGATTTCTAATTTTAGGGTTATAATCCATTGAAAAAATAATATTTATTATGAGTAAAACATCAACAAGCCATCATGATGAACGTATTGCAAAAATGACTTTTGCTTCCGTTTATCCTCATTATTTATCGAAAGTTGAGAAAAAAGGTAGGACAAAGGAAGAATTGCATCAAGTTTTAGAATGGTTAACAGGATATAATGAAAAACAAGTTTTAGAACTTATAGATAAAAAAGAAACGTTTGAAATGGTTTTTGCTAAAGCATCTATAAATCCAAATGCAAAATTTATAAAAGGTGTAATTTGTGGTTATCGTGTAGAAGAAATTGAAAATAAGTTAACCCAACAAGTAAGATATTTAGACAAGTTAGTAGATGAATTAGCAAGAGGAAGAAAAATGAAAAAAATTTTAAGATTAAAATAATTATAAAAAAAAATATGAAAACAATTTTTAAAATATTATTAACCGCAATTGCGGTAGTATTAATAGCCAATTTATTACCAGGCGTACAAATACAAAATTTTACTAATGCTATTTTGGTAGCTATAGTTTTAGGAATTTTAAGAGTAACCGTAAAACCATTACTCATATTTTTCACTTTACCCGCAACCATTGTAACTTTTGGGCTATTTTTATTAGTAATAAATGCGTGTATAATTTTATTGGCAGCACATTTTGTTAGCGGTTTTATTGTAACAGGATTTTGGACAGCGCTATTATTTAGTTTATTATTATCCTTGTTTCAATCTATATTATTCTCATTATTAAAAGAGAATAATCAAAAGGATTGAATATGAATGAATTAAATACTTTGTCAAGTGCAAAAATAATAGTAATTTTGCACCCGATTTTTAATGATATAAGATAAATTTTAGAATACAATGAATATTACAAAAGAGAATATTGATGCGTTAAATGCAGTAGTAAAAGTTGAAATTTCAACAGAAGATTACCAAGATAAAGTAAGCACAATTTTAAAAGATTACCGTAAAAAAGCGGATATTCCAGGTTTTAGAAAAGGACAAGTTCCTATGGGAATTGTTAAAAAACAATACGGTAAATCCGTAATGATTGATGAAGTAAATAAATTATTACAAGATTCATTGAATAAATTTTTAACCGAAGAAAAAATTGATATTTTAGGAAATCCATTACCTAAAATGCAAGATGATTTTAACTGGGANNAATTCAAAAAAGAAAATTACTCAATATAAAATTGTTGCAGATAAAAAAATAATTGATGATGAGGTTGAAAAAATTAGAAAACAGTTTGGTAAACTAGTAGCAAAAGCTGAAGTAGAAGAAGGAGTTAGCCTTACTGGAACTTTTGTAAATGAAGAAAAAGAAATAAATAAAAAATCTACTATTGAGTTAGCTTCCATAAAAGGAAAAGTAAACCAAAAGAAATTTATTGGTAAAAAAGTTGGCGATGTTGTAACCTTAAAAACCAAAGGTTTATTTACAGACGATCATCAGTTAATGGGTGCTTTAGGGTTATCACACGATGATATTCACGGTTTAGATATTGAACTAGCTTTTACTATTGAAGAAGTTAATGTAACGGAATTAGCAGAAATGAATCAGGAGTTATTTGATAAAGTTTTTGGTAAAGATGCTGTAAAAACTGAAGATGAATTAAGAGCAAAAATAAAAGAAGAAATTGAAAAACAATTTCAAGCTCAAACCGATCAACAAATTATAAATGATGTAAACGATTCTTTAGTGGCAAATACTAAGTTTGATTTGCCTGCAGAATTTTTAAAAAAATGGATTGTAGTTTCAGGAGAAAAACCTTTAACTCCAGAACAAGCTTCTGAAGAATACGAAAAATCTGAAAAAGGATTACGTTTTCAATTAATTCAAGATAAAATATTTAAAGACAATAACTTACAAATTACTTTTGAAGAGTTAAAAGACTATACTAAAGGTTTTGTAAAAGCTCAAATGGCTCAATACGGACAATTAAATCCTGAAGAAAAACAATTGGATGATATTGTAAAAAGAGTATTGGAAAACGAAGAAGAAGTTAAACGTTTACAAGATCAATTAATGGGACAAAAATTATTAGATTTTTATAAAGAAAATGTTTCCTTTAAAATAAAAGAAGTTAATTATGAAGAATTTGTAAAAGAAGTTTACAAATAATAAATAGTTAATTTTTAAAATTTAAAAACTCCTTAATAAATTTTATTAAGGAGTTTTTTTATTCGTTATTCTGAACTTAATTTAATATCATCCGAGTATTAATTTTTAATTCTGCTTTAATTCATTTTTCCTTGAAAATGCATAAATAAGGAATGCTCCAAAAGCAATAGCAAGTACGCCAACTGCTAGAATAAAAGGATTTACATGAGGAAAAATGTAGGTAATAAAGTGTTGAAAACGTACTTGTCCCATAAAAATTAGTAGTATGGAAGCAATTATAAACAAGTAACCTAAAAATTTAATTACGTTAGGATATTTTGTTTCTTTTGCGGTAACTAAAAATATAATACCTAAAATAAATCTAACAACTATGGCAAATACATATAGGGTGGTTTTCTCCATGTTATTTTCTATGAAACTGAAAATTATTTCTGGCTTAATAAGCAATGTTAAACCTGAAAGGAGCATTAATATCCCAAACAATTTGATTATTAATTTCATGAATAGATTTTTATAAATTAGTTAACTAATTAATAACCACTAACATGTAAATATAATAAAAATTACTTTCTTTTTTGACCTCTAGTTTTTGGTTTCTTATATTTTTTAGCAATTTCTCTTCGGTACGAGCCACCTAAATTAACGCGTTTATTCTTTTCTTTTTTCTCATGAAAAGCTGGTCCAGTTGGTTCCGTAATAGTTTTTTTATTACTTGTTCTTTCTGGTGCCACTTTTGGCATTTCTTCAAAAATCTTTTGAGTAGCTATTTCAACAGAATCTGGTAAATCGTAAACATCAATTTCGGTGTTCATTAAAAGTTCTATTTCTCCTAAATAATCTGCTTCTTCTTCGGTAAAAAAGGATATAGCAGTTCCTTTTTTCTCAGCTCTACCTGTTCTGCCAATTCGGTGCATGTAATTTTCTGGTTCTTCAGGTATATTAAAATTTATAACGTGACTTACATCGGTTAAATCTAATCCACGAGCAATAATATCGGTAGCAATTAATACATTAAAAAATCCTTTCTCAAAATTTTTAACGGAACGTAAACGATAATTTTGAGTTTTATTAGAATGAATTACATTCGTTTCTCCAGGAATTAAAGTTTCTAATTCATCAAATAAAATAGTTGCATGTTTTTTGTTTTTTACAAATACCAACACTTTTTTAAATGCTTCTTTATCTTTAAGAAGATCAACTAAAAAATTAATTTTAGTATAAAAATTAGGAACAGGATATGCTTGTTGTTCAATATTTTCTAACGGACTTCCGCTACTTGCAATTTCAATTTTAACAGGCGATTTAAAATATTGATTTAATATTCCGGATACTTCTTTGGTTAAAGTTGCCGAAAATAAAATACTTTGTCTTTTTTTAGGTAATAAATCAAGTACTGTAACTAATTGCGCCCTAAATCCAAGATTCATCATTTCATCTACTTCATCAATTACCAACTTTTGAATTTGTTTTAGTTTTAAAATGCCATCTAAAGCTAAATCTAACAATCTTCCAGGAGTTGCAACTAAAATATCTTGTCCTTCAAAAACCAATTGTTTTTGTTTATTTAGGTTGGTGCCTCCATAAACTCCTGCAAATCGTACATTAATATAAGGAGTAAGTTTTTCAATTTCCTGAATTACTTGAACTACTAATTCTCTGGTAGGAACAATAATTAAAACCCTTGGATGTTTTTGAGTAGAAAAGGTAAGTTGTCTTAAAATAGGTAACAAATAAGCAAATGTTTTACCTGTGCCAGTTTGTGCAATACCAACCATATCTCTACTGCTCATTATTACAGAAAATGCTTTTTCTTGTATAGGAGTAGGAGTTGTAAATCCCATTTCATCTAAGGCATCAAGCAGAAATCGGTTTAAATTTAAATCAGAAAATGTCATGGTTGTATTTTTTGCAAATATAACCTTTAAAAACTAAGTAATATGGAAAAGGTTTTTTGCTAAAAATTAAATGATTTTTAAAATTATTTAATTTTTTACTTGTTTAAAAAGCAACCAAGTATTTGGGTCTAACACTATATTTTTTATTTCTTTTTTTGTTTCTAAAACAAATGGTGTTACTTTATCGGTAACTTGTAACGTTTTAATTTCAGAACTTCCATCTTTATATATTAGAGCAACATCTAAAGGAAATTGAAAAACAGTTTTTTGTTTCTGCGAAATCATAATTCGTACTTTATTTTTAAAATAAATCCAGTCTGTTTTTATTTCTGGTTGCCCGGTTTTTTCTAACCATTGGTTAAAAAATGAAGTTAAATCTTTGCCAGATATTGCTTCTACAACATTTTCAAAATCGTTAGTAGATGCATTTTTATTTTTAAAAGTTTCGTAATAATTTCTAATGCTTTTCCAAAAAACAGCCTCTCCAATTTTATGGCGTAACATATGTAAAAACCAAGCTCCTTTTTCGTAAGAATTTGCATTGAGCATGCTCATTAAACTTTTAGGATTTCTATCAATTACAGGTTTTTGCTGTCTTTTATAAAAATTTAAAACTTTTGTTCGTTGCTTTTTTAGTCGGTTTCTAAAAATAGAATCATTTTTAGTTTTTTCTATATATAAATTGGTAAAATAAGTGGCAAAACCTTCGCTTAACCATAAATGAGGCCAATCTATTTCTGACACAGAATCTCCAAACCATTGATGTGCAATTTCATGCGCTATTAAAGTTTCACTATTATTTTTGCCAGTAACGGAATTTTCGGCATAAAAAATAGTACCAGCATTTTCCATACCACCAAACTTGGTTTTAGACTGTACATTTGCTAGTTTTTGAAAAGGAAATTCTCCTATTTTATCTATATAAAAATGCATCACTTTTTTAGCAATATTATAATCGTAAAATCCTTCTTTTTTATTTTGTGGATAAACCCAGCTAGAAACAGGTACCGTTTTTACTGTGCCAATATTTTTAACCGCAAACCTTGCAATACCAATTACCATTACTTTAGGAGGAATAGGAACTTTAGTTTGGTAATGGTATAATTTTGTAGAATTGGTTGTATTAGTTTCTTCCTTTAGTAATCCGTTGGCAATAACTTGGTATTTATTTGGAGCAGTGATAAAATATTCAACAGTTGCTTTATCCGAAGAATGATCAATACAAGGGAACCAATTGTGCGCTCTGTCTGGCCAGTTATCTCCAAAAAAAGTTCGATCACCAAACTCATTTTTACTAATAATTAAGCCATCTTTAGGTACTCCTTTATATTTTATAGAAAACGTAAAAACACTATCCGTTTTTAAATTTGTAGGAACAATAGTTAAAAAATCATTTTTATGAATATATTTTACGGTGACGTTCCCTTCTAAAACGGATTGTACTTGCATACCTTTTCCATTTTCATCTTTTTTGGTGAAATCTAATTTAAAATCATTTAATAATTTTTTAAATTTTATAGAAATTTTCATAGTTCCATAAATTACATTTGAAGAATCGTTTACCGCAATAGACAAATTATAATGTAAAATATCTAATTGATTTAAACGGTCTTTGTAATTTTGAGCATAAATTTGAGAAGATATTAGGCTGAAAACTAAACAAATTTTAAAAAGAAATTTCATTGAAAAAGGGATTTTTTATAGCTCAAATATACTTAAAATGGTAAAATAAAAAGTATAATGTCAACTCTAATTGAGTATCTAACAAATACTTCTTATCTTTACCGCCTTAAATCTTAAAACCCTGTAAAATGGATTACGGAAAGGAATTCAAAAAATTTGCGACAAAAGACCAAGGAATTAGTAGTATGCATTACGATAAAATTGTAAGCAGCGTTACGCCTTATATTATTGAAGAACGACAATTAAACGTAGCACAAATGGATGTGTTTTCGCGTTTAATGATGGATAGAATTATATTTTTAGGAACTGCTATAGATGATAATGTAGCAAATATTATTCAGGCACAATTGTTGTTTTTAGAAAGTGTAGATAGTACAAAGGATATTTCTATTTATATAAATTCTCCAGGTGGAGG
>DGOU01000196.1:409-2258 GCA_002390165.1 Lutibacter sp. UBA4458 | reverse complement strand
GGTACAAAAGGAAAACGTTCCGCATTGCCACATTCTAGAGTTATGATTCATCAACCAATGGGAGGCGCACAAGGTCAAGCTAGTGATATTGAAATAACAGCACGTGAAATTTTGAAATTAAAAGAGGAATTATATCAAATAATTTCAAAACATTCCGGACAAACTTTAGAAAAAGTTCATGCAGATTCAGATAGAGATTACTGGATGAAAGCCGATGAAGCTAAAAAATACGGTATGATTGATGAAATTTTAATGAGAAAATAATAAATAGCTTAAGTTTAAGCTGGTAACAAGTTTAAAAAACAATTAGAATGGCAAAAGATGAAGTATTAGAATGTTCATTTTGTGGGAGAAAAAAGGCGGAAACCGATTTGTTAATTGCCGGTTTAGATGCACATATTTGCGATAAATGTATTGAGCAGGCTCATGGTATTGTCATGGAAGAATTGGCAGAAAAAAATTCTTCTTCATTAAGTACCGAGTTAATTTTAAAAAAACCAAAAGAAATAAAAGCATTTTTAGATCAATATATGATTGGGCAGGTGCAGGCAAAAAAAATATTAGCAGTAGCAGTTTACAATCACTATAAAAGATTATTACAGCCAGTTTCTTCCGATAATGAAGATGATATTGAAATAGAAAAAAGTAATATTATTTTAGTTGGAGAAACAGGAACAGGTAAAACATTAATTGCACGATCTATTGCTAGAATGTTAAATGTACCTTTTAGTATTGTAGATGCAACAGTTTTAACGGAAGCTGGTTATGTTGGTGAAGATGTTGAAACTATTTTAACACGATTATTACAAGCTGCAGATTACGATGTAGCAAAAGCCGAAAGAGGAATTGTTTTTATTGATGAAATTGATAAAATAGCACGTAAAGGAGATAACCCATCCATTACTCGTGATGTTTCAGGAGAAGGTGTGCAACAAGCATTATTAAAACTTTTGGAAGGTTCAAAAGTAAATGTTCCACCAAAAGGAGGAAGAAAGCATCCTGATCAAAAATTTATTGAGGTAGATACTAAAAATATTTTATTTATTGCTGGAGGTGCATTTTCAGGAATTGATAAAATAATAGGAAAACGATTAAATAGACAAGCGGTTGGTTATGGTGCTTCTATTAAAGAAGATAAGGTAGATGTAGAAAATATTCTGCAATATATTATTCCAAGCGATTTAAAATCATTTGGGTTAATTCCAGAAATAATTGGTCGTTTACCGGTGCTTACTTATATGCATGCTTTAGATGAAAAAACATTAAGAGCTATTTTAACGGAACCTAAAAATTCTATTATTAAACAATATAAAAAATTGTTTAAAATGGATGGTATTGATTTTTCAATTGATGAAAAAGCATTACAGTATATTGTTTCAAAAGCAGTAGATTATAAATTAGGAGCTCGTGGTTTACGTTCTCTTTGTGAGGCAATTTTAACAGATGCTATGTTTGAATTACCTGGAACAGAAGAAAAAACATTAAGAGTTACTAAAAAATATGCAGAAAAAAAAGTCGAAAAATCTACTTTAAAACGCTTAAAAGCAGTTTAATAGAATAAAATACAATAATTAAAGAGGTTGCCTAAAAAGTTTTGGAAGGCGTCATTCTGAAGACGTCATACTGAGCGGAGTCGAAGTATCGTTTTCAGAATCTTAAGATTGTGATGAATAATCATGATGAGAACCTGAAACAAGTTCAGGTTGACGTATTAATTACTTTTTAAACAACCTCTTATTTTTTATCTAAATTTTGTAATTTAGAAACTTCAAAAAATAACAATATTGATTTCTAGAAATACCATAGATAAGGTTTTTGAAACTGCTCGTGTTGAGGAGGTTATTGGTGA
>DGOU01000196.1:0-225 GCA_002390165.1 Lutibacter sp. UBA4458 | reverse complement strand
TAGTTCTGGAAAAGGAGGTAATGCAATTACATTTTTAATGGAACATGAGCATTATTCTTATCCAGAAGCCATTAGGTATTTAGCAAAAAAATACAATATTGAAATTGAAGAAACCGAACAAACGGATGAGCAAAAGCAACAGGCAGATGTGCGAGAAAGTTTGTTTTTAGTTTCTGAATTTGCAAGAGATTATTTTAAAAAAATATTACATAAAAACGAGCAAGG
>DGOU01000206.1 GCA_002390165.1 Lutibacter sp. UBA4458 | reverse complement strand
TTTTTACCACCTAAAATGGTATGCACTTTAACAATTTCTTTTTGCCATTCTAAAGCTTCTAAATAATGAGCAACTGCCATTAAATTAACTTCTGCAGGTAATTTCATGGCTTTATGTCCCCAATACCCTTTTGCAAAAATTCCTAATTGACCACTATCTACAAATTTTTTAATTCGCGTTTTTACATCTGCAAAATATCCCGGAGAGCTGTTATGCCATTTAGAAATACTTTGTGCTAATTCTGAAGTTGCCTTTGGGTCTGCATTTAAAACTTGTGTTACATCTACCCAATCTAAAGCATGCAAATGGTAAAAATGAACTACATGGTCTTGCATTGCATGAGATACGGTAACAATATTTCGTGCTAACTCCGCATTTGGTGGAATTACAATTTTTAATGCGTCTTCTACAGAACGTATGGATGCAATTGCGTGTACTGTTGTACAAACTCCGCAACTACGTTGTACAAAAGCCCAAACATCTCTTGGATCTCTTCCTTCCACTATTTTTTCAATACCTCTAACCATTGTAGAAGCAACATAAGCATTTACTACTTTACCATCTTTTATATCTGCCTCAACACGTAAATGTCCTTCAATACGTGTAATTGGATCTATTACAATTCTATTTGCCATGATACGTTATTTTAAGCTTTAATATTTTGTTCATTTGTTGTCCCGCTTTTTTCTGCCTCGCGTATTTCTTTTTTCTTTGCTATATTAGTTGCAATAGAATGTACAATTGCACCACCAACAGCTGCGCCAACCGCAATTTTCCCTACGGTGTCTGCGGTTGCTTCAATACCCATTCCTGGTAGGTTCATTAATCTTTCTGTAAATGGTGAATTATCCCAGAAATCTGCTTCACTACAACCTATACAAGGGGCACCAGATTTTATTGGAAAACTAACTCCGTTATTCCACCCCATAGTACCACAAGCATTATAAGTAACCGGACCTCTACAACCTAATTTATATAAACAATACCCATCTTTTGCTTCTTGGCTATCAAAACTTTCTGCATATAAACCGGCATCAAAATTTGGTCTTCTATAACAACTATCATGCACTCTTTTTCCGTAAAATTGTTTTGGCCTTCCCATAGAATCTAATTCAGGAAGCGTTCCAAAAGTTGCATAATGCATTACAACACCAGTCATTACTTCACCAATTGGCGGGCAACCAGGCACTCTAATAATAGGTTTATCTTTAATAATTTTATCTACAGGAACTGAGCCTGTTGGATTTGGATACGCCGCTTGAATTCCTCCCCAAGCGGAACAACTTCCAAAAGTTAATATAGCAGCTGCACCAGCCGCGGATTCCTTCAAAATTTCAACGGCAGTTCTACCCGCTATCGTACAAAATACACCATCTTCTTTTGTTGGAATAGCACCTTCAACAACCAAAATATAGTTTCCATAATTTTCTTTCATAGACGCTTGTTTGGCTTCTTCAGCATTATGCCCTGAAGCAGCCATTAAAGTATCGGAATAATCTAAAGAAATATGATCTAAAATTAAATCTGCCACTAAAGGATGATCTGATCTAATAAAGGATTCAGAACAACCTGTACATTCCTGAAAATGTTCCCAAATTACCGGAATTCTTTTTTTAGTTTCCATAGCTTTCACTACTTGTCCAACCATAGAAGATTGAAAGCCCATAAAAGCTGTCATATAGGTGGTGAACTTGATGAAATCTCTACGTGAATAGCCTTTCTCTATTATGCTCTCATAATAGGTTTTTGGTTTTTTATTAGAAGTTGACATAGATTAGAAATTTTTGATTGATTTTAATGTATTATTACCTTTTTATTAAAAGAAAGCAATATGCCTTACTAATTTACAAAAAAAAGTAATACTTTGCCTACAAACATCTAATTTAGAATGAGTTAAAATAAGATAGGCTTATCTTTATTTTTATTAAAACTGAATAAAAATAATAAAATGAATTATTTTTAACATTTTAAATTTGTAAATTAGTATATTCATTTAGCTATTAAAAATATGCACGAATTATCTATTGCCATGGGGATTGTAAAAATAGCAGAAGATGAAAAAGCTAAAGTAAAAGAGAATACTATTACTAAAATTGAGCTTGAAATTGGTGAATTGGCTGGTATTGAAATAGATTCCTTAAATTTTGTTTGGGAATCTGCAGTTAAAGGTACTGCGTTAGAAAATTCAAAAAAGGAAATAACGATAATTCCTGGAAAAGCAATATGTGCGGATTGCAATACTGAATTTTTTTTAGAAAACATATATGATTCTTGTCCGAAATGTAACAGTAATTTTAAAGGTATTATTCAAGGAAAGGAATTAAGAGTAAAAGCATTAGAAGTAATTTAAAATATTAATATTATGTGTGGAACTTGTGGCTGCGGATCAGAAACAAATGGTCCAACAATTTTAAAACCCGGAGAACAACCTCATCAACATTCTCATGAACATACTCATGATGGCGTTCATTTTCATAGCCATGAGAACGATACGCATAATCACGAACATTCTCATACCCATAAAGTATTGGAAATTGAACAAGATATTTTGCAAAACAATCA
>DGOU01000063.1:25470-26735 GCA_002390165.1 Lutibacter sp. UBA4458 | reverse complement strand
ATTATAATTTTCAGAAATTCCTCCCAAAAATGAGGTAGCATTTATTTTATTAACTTCTAAAATATGACCTAAAATAGTAGAAGTGGTTGTTTTTCCATGAGTTCCTGCAACAGCTAAACAAAACGTGTTTTTGGTTATTTCTCCCAAAATTTCAGAACGTTTTAAAACTGTAAATCCATTTTTTATAAAGAAATTTAACTCGTTATGATTTTTTGGAATTGCTGGCGTATAAACTACAACTGTTTTCTTCCTATCTTTAAATTGATTAGGAATTAATTCAACAGAATCTTCAAAATGAATACCAATAGGCATTTCAGAAAGCGATTTAGTAATAGCCGTTTCTACTCTGTCATAACCTGCTACTAATTTACCTGCGCTATTAAAATAGTTTGCTAAAGCGCTCATTCCTATACCGCCAATACCTATAAAATAAACTCTATGTATTTCGTTTAAATTCAATTATTTACTATTATTTTTTCTATTTCGTTAATAATATTTTTTGTTGCATTTGGCAACGCTAATTTTTTAATATTTTTACTTAAGTTGTATTGTAATTTTTCATTAGTAATTAATGCTTTAAAAACCGTTTGAAACCTATCTAACTCATTTTCTTTTAATAATAGTGCCGCATCTTTATGCACTACAGCTAAAGCATTTTTTGTTTGATGATCTTCAGCAACATTAGGTGATGGAATAAATAATACTGGTTTACCTACAATACATAATTCTGAAATAGAACTAGCTCCTGCTCTGCTTATTACAAAATCTGCTGCTGCAAAAGTTAAATCCATTCTATTTAAAAATGCATACGTTTTTACACCTTCTAATTCCTCAAACTTTTTAAATTCTTGGTAATACAAATTGCCAGTTTGCCAAATCACCTGAAGGTTTTTAGAAACTAACCATTTAATATTTTCTTTAATTAAATTATTAATTGCTCTTGCCCCTAAACTTCCTCCTAAGACCAATACTGTTTTTTTGTTTTCATTTAAGTTAAAAAAGGAAATTGCTTCTTGTCTTTTATCTTCACTATTTAACAAATCCTGACGAACTGGATTGCCTGTTTTTATAATTTTATCTTTTGGGAAAAATCGATCTAAACCATCATAAGCAACACAAATTTTATCTGCTTTTTTACTTAATAATTTATTGGTAATACCTGGATAAGAATTTTGCTCTTGAATAACTGTTTTTATATTTTGCAAGTTTGCCATGTACAAAGTTGGTCCGCTTGCAAATCCACCAGTTCCAATAACCACATTTGG
>DGOU01000063.1:0-25417 GCA_002390165.1 Lutibacter sp. UBA4458 | reverse complement strand
ATATCATAACCAGCTTGTGGTACTTTTTGCATTTCCATTCTATCCTTTGCGCCAACAAATAAAAAATTAGCATTGCTATATTTTTTCTTTAGCTCATTTGCTATAGAAACTGCAGGATAAATATGACCTCCTGTTCCACCGCCACTAATTAATATGTTAATGGATTGCTTCATGTAAAATATCTAAAGGGTTTTCTTCGGTTTCGGTTAAATCTATTTCTTTTTCAGCGGTAACACTTAAAATAATTCCAATGGCAATACAAGTCATCCAAATTGAAGTTCCTCCACTACTTATTAATGGTAAATTTTGCCCTGTTACCGGAAACAAGTTAACCGCAACAGCCATATTTATAATTGCCTGAAATATAATTGGTAATCCTACTCCAATAATTAGTAATGTTGCGAAAATACTCTTTGCTTTTTTCGCAGCCATAACAATTCTGAACAGCAATAAAAAATACAATAAAATTACAGTGAAAGCACCTAAAATAAGTCCATACTCTTCTACTATAATAGCAAAAATAAAATCGGATGATGATTGTGGTAAAAAGTTTTTTTGAACACTTTTACCAGCTCCTTTTCCAAATAAACTTCCTGTTGCAATTGCTATTTTTGCTTTTTCAACTTGATAACCTTCTTCTGCATTTTTATTTGAAAAATTTTCGACTCTACTAATCCAAGTATCTACTCTGTTTGGCATTAACGTTGGAAAAGCTTTGGCAATAAGTATAAAAAACGCCAAAGAAACTAATCCAAGCCCAATGATATACATTAAATATTTTATTGGATAACCTCCCACAAAGGTGAGTATTAAAACCATCGAAAAAATTATAGCAGTTGTTGAAAAATTTGCAGGTAAAATTAAAGCTAAAACAAAAGCTACAGGCAACCATAATTGTAATAAACTTTCTTTAAAAGAAATAGTATTTTCTTTATTTTTCGATAAATATCTTGCCACATAAACCATTAAAACAATACTGGCTAATGCAGAAGTTTGGAACCCAACCCCAATAAAAGGAATTTGAATCCATCTACTTGCATTGGCTCCATTTATGGTATGACCTTGTGTTAGTGTATAAATCAACAACAATAAAACAAACGGAAGAATAATAACTGAAATTCCACTAAAATATCTAAACGGAATTTTATGAACTCCATAAATAATTAAAAACCCTAAAAACAATAAAACACCGTGTTTAATTAAATAATATGTTGGAGTGCCAGAGTTTGCAACGTACACTAAATTAGTGCTTGCACTATAAACAGGCATAAAGGATAATAGCGCCAAAAACGCAACTATTGCCCAAATTGCCCTGTCTCCCTCCATATTTTTTAGAATTTTTTTCACTAATTATAATTCTTTTATTGCTTGTTTAAATTGATTACCTCTATCTTCATAATTATCAAATAAATCAAAACTTGCGCAGGCTGGAGATAACAACACAACATCTCCTTTTTCTGCAATTTTATAAGCTACTTTAACAGCTTCTTCGGCGCCTGCTGTTTCTACAATTAAATCAATAACATTGCCAAAAGTTTGTACAATTTTCTGATTATCAAGCCCTAAACAAATTATAGCTTTTACTTTTTCTCTAACCAAAGGCATTAATTCTAAATAATCATTTCCTTTATCTATACCACCAACAATCCAAACCGTAGGACTTTGCATGCTATCTAAAGCATAAAAAGTTGCATTTACATTAGTTGCTTTAGAGTCATTTATATACTGAACTCCATTTATTTTAAGTACCGATTCTAAACGATGTTCTGCTCCTTCAAAATCTTCTAAACTTTCTCTAATGGTGTTTTGCCTTACTTTTAATAAGGAAGCTGCCATAGCTGCTGCCATAGCGTTTTTAGTATTGTGTTTTCCTTTTAATGCTAGTGTTGAAATACTCATTATTGAATTTTCTATATTATTATATTTTATTATTATGTTGTTATCTCTTATAAAAACTCCTTCTTCTAATTCCCTCTCTGTTGAAAATGGAAGTAATTTGGCTTTGACCTTATTATTTTTTAACCAATTAGTAATTACTTTATCCTCCTTATCATAAATTAAATAATCCGCTTCTTTTTGATTTTTAGTAATTCTAAATTTTGAATTTATATAGTTTTCAAATTTGTAATTATACCTATCTAAATGATCTGGTGTTATGTTTGTAATTATTGCAATATTTGGACTAAAATTCACAATTCCGTCCAATTGAAAACTACTTAATTCTAACACTTCATAATCAAAGCTATCTTCTGCTACTTGTTGCGCAAAACTCTTTCCAATATTACCTCCCATTTCAACATTTAATTCTGCTTTATTTAAAATGTGATGCACCAACATAGTGGTGGTGGTTTTACCGTTTGAACCAGTAATAGCAACTAGCTTAGCATCGCAAAAAACAGAAGCAAATTCTATTTCTGAAATTATAGGAATATTCCTTTCTTTTATTTCTTTAATAATTTGAACAGCATCTGGTATTCCTGGACTTTTAACAACAATATCGGCTTCAAAAATTATAGCTTTACTATGTTTTCCTTCTTCAAAAGAAATTTCATTATTTAAAAGAACGTTTTTATATTTTTTAGTTATGTTTCCCATATCCGAAACAAAAACTTCATATTTTTTTTTTCTGCCTAATATTGCAGCTCCAACACCGCTTTCACCCGCTCCTAAAACCACCAGTTTCATTTATCGTAATTTTAAGGTTACAATGGTAAATACTGCCAATAAAATTCCAATAATCCAAAAACGAGTAACAATTTTGCTTTCGTGATAGCCTGATTTTTGAAAATGATGATGTAATGGCGACATTTTAAATATACGTTTACCAACTCCATATTTTTTTTTGGTATATTTAAAAAAACTTACTTGTAGAATTACAGATAAATTTTCAACTAAAAACACTCCTGCCAATATGGGAATAAGCAATTCTTTTCTAACTGCAATAGCTAACACCGCAATTACAGCGCCTATAGTTAAGCTTCCGGTATCGCCCATAAAAATTTGCGCTGGATAGGTATTGTACCATAAAAATCCTATTAAACTTCCAACAAAAGCAGAAATAAAAACTGTCATTTCACCAGAATTAGGAATGTACATGACATCCAAATAATTAGCGAATATAATATTACCCGATACCCAAGCGAAAATTCCTAAAGTAAGCACAATTATTGCTGAAGAACCTGCTGCTAATCCATCAATTCCATCGGTTAAATTCGCTCCGTTAGAAACTGCAGTAATAATAAAAATTACAATTGGAATAAAAATTAACCAAGCATAATCCTTTAATCCATCTCCAAAAACAGTAAGTGCTTTTGCATAATCAAGCTCATTATTTTTAAAAAAAGGAATGGTTGTTTTTGTAGATTTTTCAGCTTTACCAAATAAAATAGGCGTTCCACTTTCTGCAACATATTGATATTTAACTGGCAATTTTTGTTTAATAGTTACTTGAGGATTAAAATAAAACATTGCACCAACAAAAACTCCTAGAGTAACTTGACCTAATATTTTAAATCGTCCTTTTAATCCATCTTTATTTTTTCTAAAGATTTTAATATAATCATCCACAAAACCAATGGTTCCCATCCAAAGCGTAGTAACAATTAAAATAATTATGTAAATATTATCTAGTTTAGCAAGTAAAATTACCGGAATAAGAGTTGCCAAAATGATGATGATTCCACCCATAGTTGGCGTACCTGCTTTTTCAATTTGACCAGTTAAACCTAAATCTCTAACGGATTCACCTACTTGTTTACGTTGTAAAAATTTAATAATTCGTTTACCATATATAGTTGAAAACAATAAGGAAACAATAAAAGCCATAGCAGACCTAAAAGTGATGTATTGAAATAATCCTGCACCTGCCAGACTATAATGTTTTTCTAAATATTCAAATAAATAATACAACATTGTTTAAATTTCAATAGCTTTTAAATAATTAGTAACTTGCTCATAATCATCAAAATGATTACGAACTCCATTTATTTCTTGATAATTTTCATGTCCTTTTCCTGCTATTAAAATTATATCTCCTTTTACAGCTAGTTTAGTTGCTGTTTTAATAGCCTGAGACCTATCTAAAATACTTATCGTTTTTTTTAAATTTTCGGATGCTACTCCTGCTTCCATTTCAGTAATTATGACTTGTGGATTTTCACTTCTAGGATTATCTGAAGTAAAAATAATCTGATTGCTTAACTGAGATGCTATACGCCCCATAACAGGGCGTTTAGCTTTATCTCTATCACCTCCGCATCCCACAACGGTAATTATTTGTTCATTTCCTTTTTTTAAATCATTTATAGTATGAAGCACATTTTTTAAGGCATCTGGTGTATGCGCATAATCAATTACTGCAATTACGCCTTGTTTAGAAGTTATATATTGAAAACGGCCTTTTACACTTTTTAACTGACTTATAAGCGTTAAGGCATTTATAGACTCTATGCCTAATAAATTTGCCACTCCATAAATTGCAGTTAAATTATATGCATTAAAACTTCCTACTAAATGTGACCAAACTTCTTGATTATTTACAGATAACAATAATCCTGAAAAATGATTTTCTAAAATTTTAGCTTTAAAATTTGCCATAGTTTTTAAGGCATACGTGTATTTTGTTGCTTTAGTGTTTTGCAACATTATAGCTCCATTTTTATCATCCATATTTACTAAAGCAAACGCTGATTTTGGTAAAGAATCAAAAAAAGATTTTTTTACATCTCTATATTCTTTAAATGTTTTATGATAATCTAAATGGTCGTGCGTTAAATTGGTATATACGCCACCTCCAAAATGTAAACCTTCGGTTCTTTTTTGATGAATTCCGTGCGAGCTGACTTCCATAAAACAAAAAGAAACTTTTTCTTCTACCATTTTATTCAAATAGTAATTTATACTAACAGAATCTGGTGTAGTATGTGTGGTTTTAAACTCTTGGTCATTCACCAAAATTTTTACTGTTGAAAGCAAACCTACTTTAAAACCTGCCTTTTTAAATAAATCATATAACAAAGTTGCAATGGTTGTTTTTCCATTGGTTCCTGTAATACCAATTAATTTTAATTTAGAAGAAGGATTATTATAAAAATTAGATGCAATAATAGCTAAAGCAAGATTACTATCTTTTACTTGAACATAAACAATATCCGATTTTAAATTTTCTGGCAATTCTTCACAAACTATTGCTGTAGCACCTAATTCAATGGCTTTATCTATAAATTTATGTCCATTAAAAACCAAACCATTTTGAGCTACAAACATGCTGTTTTTAATTGCTTTACGAGAATCAAAAACAACATTTGTAACCGCTACTTCAACATTCCCCACAACGGAATTTATAGCTACTTTATGCAATATGTCTTTAACTAATTTCAATTAAGATGATAATTTTAAAATCACAGTTTTCCCTTTACTTATCGTTTCACCTATTTTTATAGATTGTTCTACTACTTTACCTTTTCCTTCACACAGAACTTTTAATCCCATATTTTCAAGAAAAGGAATGGCGTCCATTTCAGCCATTCCTTTTAAATTAGGCATTGTCCGATTTGCCTTATTTGAGATGGTGTAGTAAGAATTATATTTATTTTTTATAGTTGCAAAATTTTTAGTATCCTGTGCGTTTATAGTTTTTACATTAGGATTTGAAGTGTAAATTTTTTGAGCAATATCTTTAAATACTGGTCCAGATACATCTGCGCCATAATATCCTTTTTGAACCTTTGGTTTATGAATAACTACAATACAAGAATATTTAGGGTTTTTTGCAGGAAAATACCCTGTAAAAGAAGATACATACCGTTTATTTTTATTCCAATCTGGCATCCAATATTCCGTCCGTGCAGTTCCCGTTTTACCCGCCATGGAGAAGTTTTTGCTGTATAGCTTTTTAGCAGTTCCTAACTTAACCACGTTTTTAAGTAATTCCTGAACTTCCCCGATAGTTTCTTTAGAACAAATAGAAGAGTCAATCACTTCTTTAGCAAAATAATTATGATGCTGATTTCTTGACCTAATTTCCTTTACAAATCTAGGCTTTACCATTTCACCATTATTAGCAATAGCATTATAAAAAGTTAAAATTTGTAATGGAGTCATTCTTAAATTATATCCATAAGCAATAGATGGCAATGCATTTTTACTCCATTTTTTATCTCCCGGTGATGGAATTTCTGGTTGTCCTTCTCCTTTAATAGTTAACCCTAATTTTTTATCTAAATGCATTCCTTTAAGTGCATTTATAAACGTATTTGGTTTGCTTTTAAAATTATCGTCAATTAAACGAGCAAACCCAATATTAGAAGAAACTTCAAAAGCCTTAGCGGCAGAAATAACTCCATGACCACCTCTTTTAGAATCGTGAATATATCTACCATGCATTCTAAACCTTCCTTCTTTAGTATCTACAATAGTGCTGGTATCAATTGCTTTTAATTTTAAAGCTGCCACTAAAGACATTAATTTAAATGCGGAACCTGGCTCAATGGACTCATAAACCGCATAATTCCGTTTTTCATAATATTTCCCTTCCGCGTTAATTCCTAAGTTAGAAATAGCTTTTATTTCGCCAGTTTTTGTTTCCATTACAACTACACATCCGTGTTCTGCATGATAATATTCTAGCTGTCGTAAAAGAGAATGATGTGCAATATCTTGAATGTTAACATTAATGGTTGTTAATACATCTTTTCCATCAACTGGGTCTTTTTCATTAGAATCACTAATTGGTCGCCACTGACCTTTAGCAATTTTTTGTTTCATTCGCCATCCAAATTTACCACGTAAATAATTTTTATAAGCGCCCTCTATTCCTGGACCTCCTCGGTAATCATCATAACCAATAGTTCGCTCGGCAACTTTGCCTAAAGGAAGTGCTCTAACCGTTGATTGCTCTGCTATAAAGCCCCCTTTGTACATTCCCAATTTAAAAATAGGGAAATGCTTTATTTTCATAAAATTAATATATCCAAGTCCTCTTGTAATAAACAAGTATCTATTTTTATTTATACGGGCTTTTTTAATTTTAGTTTCCCAATACAAAGTAGAATTACCTAAAAAACCAGACAACGATTTAGATAAGCTTCGTATATTTTTTTTAAATATTTCCCCATCAACCGTAACAGCATCCATTCTAATTTCATATTCTGATTTTGAAGTTGCTAACAAACTTCCATCATCAGAAAAAACATTACCTCTATTTGCATAAATGGTATCATTTTTTAAAGTAAGTTGCTGTGATAAATTTCGATACTTATCCCCATTTACATATTGTATATTGGTTAATTTAACAAGTATAGCTATCATAAAGATTACTACAAATGCAAAAACTATGTACAATTTATTTAATATGCCTTTTTTGGTGGTTGACAAATCTATTTAATGGGTTTTGAGGTTACTTTTATAATTTCTGCTGGATTTTCGCTTGGCGCTAATCCTAATTCTTTAACTCTATTTTTAATATTTGATTCTAATTTTATTTTCATTGCAACAGAACGAGTATCTACAAACTCAGCTTTTAACTCTTTTATTTCTTTATCTAGTTTTGCCATTTCTAAAACTTGCTTGTCCGCATAATGTGAGCTAGAAATCATAAGCAACATTAAAAACACTATAAAAACCAAAAAACGCCAATTTTTTAATGCATTTTTATTGATTAAAAAATTACCTTTTAAAACATCGTATATGTTTTTTTTAATATTGGCCATTTACTTTAAAGTTGCTATTCTAAGTTTTGCACTTCTCGCTCTATTATTTATTTTAATTTCATTATTACTTGGAATAATTAATTTTCCAACTTTTTTTAAAGGAACCGTTACATTTCCAAAAAAGTCTTTTTCAGGCTCGCCTTCAAACAATCCATTTTTTATAAATCGTTTAACTAATCTATCTTCTAAGGAATGATATGATATTACACTTAATCTGCCTTCAGGATTTAATAATTCTGGAACCTGAGTTAAAAATTCTTTCAAAGCTTCCATTTCTTGATTTACTTCTATTCTAATTCCCTGAAAAATTTGAGCCAATACTTTATGCTCTTTCGATTTTGGAATAAAATCATTCAAAACCTCTTTTAAATCGAAACTGGTTTTTATAGGTTTTTCGGTTCTTGATTCTATAATTTTTTTTGCCAAAGACCTTGCATTTCTTAATTCTCCGTATTGAAAAAGCACATCGCTCAACTTACTTTCTTCATATTTATTTATCACTTCAAAAGCAGTTAATGCATCCGTTTGATTCATTCTCATATCCAAATTTGCATTAAACCTAGTTGAAAAGCCTCGTTCAGCTTCATCAAACTGATGAGAGGAAACTCCTAAATCTGCCAAAATTCCATCTACTTTTTTTATGTTATAAAATCTTAAATATCGTTTTATATATCTAAAATTTTGAGGTATCAACGTAAATCGATCGTCATTTAAACTATTTTGCTTAGCATCTTCATCCTGGTCAAAAGCAAATAGTTTCCCTTCTTCATTTAAAAATTTTAAAATTTCTTTAGAATGCCCACCTCCTCCAAAGGTTACATCTATGTATATACCATTTGGTTTAATTGCTAAACCAGCTATACTCTCTTTTAAAAGAACGGGGTTATGATAATCCATTGTCTGCATCTGTTTCATTACCCATAACATCTTCCGCTAAATCTGCAAAATCAACAGTAGCATCATCAACAGCTTTCTCATAATTATCTTTATCCCAAATTTCAATAATATTTAATGCAGAAGACAACACCACATTTTTAGATATTTTTGCAAAAATTTGTAAATCTTTAGGAATTAGCAACCTACCTGAACCGTCCAATTCTACAGTTTTAACTCCGGCAGTAAACCTTCTAATAAAGTCATTATTTTTCTTTACAAAACGATTAAGTTTATTGACCTTTGTCATTAACAATGTCCACTCTGACATTGGGTACAATTCCAAACATGGTTGAAAAACGGAACGCTTTAACACAAATCCATCTTGCAAAATAGGCGCAAGTTGTTTCTTTAAACTAGAGGATAAAGGAAGCCTTCCCTTAATATCTGCTTTACATTCGTATGTACCAATTAAATTAACCATAGTTCGTTTTGGGTATATTCAAAAATATAAATTATTTCCCACTTTTACCCACTTTTCTCCACTTTGTTAATAACTTTTGTTTTATTCACCTATTTTATCCTTAAAAAATTGAACAACAACAAGTTGAAATTTAAAATTTAACCAATTGCAAAACCTTAGTAATATGGAAAAAAAAGTTACCTTTGTGTTTGATTTAAAATTATATTAATGGAGAAGAATCTTATTAAAGATGGAAAATTTAGTTATGTTGAAGCTGGAGAAGGAAAACCAATAATAATATTACATGGTTTAATGGGCGCGTTAAGTAATTTTAATGGCGTATTTAACTATTTTTCAAACAAAGGCTATAAGGTTATTATGCCTGAATTACCTATTTATAAATTACCACTTTTAAAAACTAACGTTAAAAATATATCTAAGTTTTTAAAAGAGTTTATGGCATATAAAAAAATTGACAAAGCTATGTTGCTAGGGAATTCTTTAGGAGGACATATAGCTCTTTATTTCAGTAAATTAAACTTAAAAAATGTTACTGGATTAGTTTTAACAGGAAGTTCTGGACTTTACGAAAAATCTCTAGGGGATACCTATCCAAAAAGAGGTAATTACGAATATATAAAAACTAAAACTCAAGAAGTTTTTTATAACCCTACTGTGGCAACAAAAGAGCTAGTTGATGAAATTTATGCATCTGTAAATGATAGATCTAAAGTTATTAAAACTCTTGCTATTGCTAAAAGCGCTATTCGACACAATATGGCTAAAGATTTGCCAAATTTAAAGGTTCCTACTTGTATAATTTGGGGTAAACAAGATAGTGTTACTCCACCTGAAGTTGCCGTTGATTTTGAAAAATTACTGCCTGATGCTAATTTATATTGGGTGGATAAATGTGGTCATGCACCTATGATGGAGCATCCAAATGAATTTAATCAAATTTTGGAAAACTGGTTAAAAGAAAGGAACTTATAATCTATGAAAATTAAATCTGCTGATTTTGTAATTAGTAATACTGAGGTAGCAAAATGCCCAAAAGAGCAGCTTTCAGAATATGCTTTTATTGGAAGATCTAATGTTGGAAAATCATCCTTAATAAATATGATTACCAATAATAATAAGCTTGCAAAAACGTCTGGAAAACCAGGAAAAACCCAGCTTATTAATCATTTTAAAATTAATAATAATTGGTTTTTGGTTGATTTACCAGGCTATGGTTATGCTCAAGTTTCAAAATCTAAAAGACAAACATTTCAAAATTTTATTAAAGATTATTTTTTGCAACGAGAACAATTAATTTGCTCCTTTGTGTTAATTGATTGTAGGCATGAACCACAAAAAGTAGATTTAGAATTTATGCAATTTCTAGGTGAAAGTGGTATTCCTTTTTGTATTGTATTCACAAAATCTGATAAATTAAAATTATCTCAACTAAATAGAAATATTGAAGTTTATACTAAAAAAATGACTCAAACTATTTGGGAAGAGATGCCTCCATATTTTATTACTTCAGCAACCGATAAAAGAGGAAAAGAGAAATTGCTTAATTTTATTGATGACTTAAACACAAAAGTTGCTGAAAATTTTTAATAATGGCTTCCACTAAAAATAATTTAGAAGTTTTATTTGAAGACAATCACCTAATAATAGTTAACAAAAAATCTGGTGATATTGTACAAGGCGACAAAACTGGCGACAAACCTTTAAGTGATGTTGTTAAAGAATTTATTAAAGACAAATATAATAAACCTGGAAATGTTTTTTTAGGAGTTGTGCACCGATTAGACCGACCAACAACCGGCATTGTAGTTTTTGCAAAAACATCAAAGGCTTTGGAACGTTTTAATAAAATGTTGCGAGACAAAAAGGTTAGAAAAACCTACTGGGCAGTGGTTAAAAACAAACCAAACAAGGATATGGACACCTTAACAGGATTTTTAAAAAAGAATCCTAAAAACAACAAATCTACTTCGTATTCTTCTGAAATTGAAGGAAGTAAAAAAGCAATACTTCATTATAAATTAATTAAGTCTTTAAACAATTACCACTTATTAGAAGTAGATTTGGAAACTGGAAGACATCATCAAATTCGTTGTCAGCTTGCAGCTATTGGCTCTTCTATTAAAGGAGATTTAAAATATGGTTTTGATAGAAGTAATAAAGACGCAAGCATTCACTTACACGCACGTAAAATTGAATTTATCCATCCTGTTTCTAACGAAAACATAAATATAACTGCTCCAACTCCAAACGATGTTATTTGGAAAGCTTGTAATTAAAAAAATTATAGCAAATTTCTCATTTTCCTATATAACAAATCAAATTATTAAGCCTTATTCTTCTTCGCTACAATCTCATCTAAACACAAATTTCCAATGCTACCTTTATGCGTGTGATTTACTTTTTTATCTGGCTTAAAATCACCGTCCTGAATTTTTTTACCAACAATTTTATAAGCATCTCTAAACGGAACTCCACTTTGAACTAGCTTATTAACTTCCTCAACACTAAACAGGTAGTCATACTTTTCATCATCAAGAATATTAGTTTTTACTTGAATGTTTTTTAAAGAATACGTTAACATTTCCATACATGATTTTAAAGTTGAAAACGATGGAATTAATCCTTCTTTTAACAATTGTAAATCTCTGTGATAACCACTTGGTAAGTTATTAGTTATTAAGGTAAATTCGTATGGCAATACCTGTAATTTGTTACATTTTCCTCTAATTAATTCAAAAACATCAGGGTTTTTTTTGTGAGGCATAATACTTGAACCAGTGGTTAACTCATCTGGAAAAGTAATAAAATTAAAATTTTGACTCATATACAGGCAAATATCCATACTCATTTTTGATAACGTACTTGCAATAGAACTTAAAGCAAAAGCAACCGATTTTTCTAGTTTTCCTCTACTCATTTGAGCTGCCACAGAATTAAATTTCAGGGTTTTAAAATTTAGTTGTTTGGTTGTAAAATTTCTATCAATAGGAAAAGAACTTCCATAACCCGCTGCAGAGCCTAAAGGATTTTGATCAGCTACTTTATAAGCGGCTTTTAAAAAATAAATATCATCAATTAAGGTTTCTGCATAGGCTGAAAACCACATACCAAATGACGATGGCATTGCTATTTGAAAATGCGTGTAACCTGGTATTAAAACCGATTTATACTTATCTGCTAAAGAAATTAATAAATCAAAAAGATTATTAACTTCCTGGTTAATTTCATTTAAAGCATCTTTTACATATAAATGAACATCCACTAAAACCTGGTCGTTTCTTGATCGTGCAGTATGAATTTTTTTTCCTACATCTCCTAACTTTTCCGTTAACATAAATTCTACTTTAGAATGTACATCTTCAAAAGTATCTTCAATAATAAACTCTCCTTTTTCAATAGTTTTTAAAATAGAATTTAATTCAACCTCTAAAGAAACTATTTCTTCTGAAGTCAGCAAACCTACTTTATGCAACATTTTTGCATGTGCTAAATTTCCAATAACATCATATTTAGCTAATATTAAATCTAATTCTCTATCGTTTCCAACAGTGAATAAATCTATTTTTTTATCGGTTGAGTACCCTTTATCCCAAAGTTTCATAATTATAAAATTTCGTTTAATATTTTAATGTATAAATCAATTCCTTCTTCTATTTCGTACAAGTAAATAAATTCATCTGCAGTATGCGAACGTAAACTTTGCCCAGGACCTAATTTTAATGAAGGACAACTTAAAACCGATTGATCGGACAAGGTAGGTGAACCATAAGTTTCTCTTCCTAGTTTTAAACCAGCTTTAACAATTGGATGTTTTTTTGGTATGGATGATGAGTTTAAACGAAGTGATCTTGGACGGACTTCAGATATTACATTTGATTTAATTATATCCAACACTTCTTGATTGGTATAAGCATCCGTAACCCTCACATCTACCACATAATTACAGTTTGCCGGAATTACGTTGTGTTGGCTCCCCGCATTAATTTGAGTTACCGTCATTTTAACTTTGCCTAATGTTTCAGAAATTTTAGGAAATTTAAAATTTTGAAACCAGTTAATATCTTCAATGGCATTATAAATAGCGTTATCTCCAATGCCATGTGCAGCATGACCAGCAGTTCCGTTTGCCATACAATCCAATACTAATAAGCCTTTTTCAGCAATAGCTAATTGCATTAATGTTGGTTCTCCAATAATTGCAAAATCTATTTCAGGAATAATTTTTAGCACACTGTTTAATCCGTTAGGGCCAGAACTTTCCTCTTCGGCAGAAGCAACTATTACAAAATTGTAATTCAAATTTTCTCTGTTATAAAAATAAGTGAAAGTTGCTAATAACGAAACCAAACAACCACCAGCATCGTTACTTCCTAAACCGTACAATTTATCATCAACAACTTCTGGATTTAACGGGTTTTTACTATAATTTTTATTTGGCTTTACAGTATCATGATGTGAATTTAAAAGAATCGTTTTTTTAGAAACATCAAAGTATTTATTTTTTGCCCAAACATTATGTTTATTACTTTCAAATTTTATATTATGACTTGAAAACCATTGCATTATTAATAAAGCTGTTTCATTTTCTTCCCCAGAAAAAGATTGCTTTGATATTAATTTTTTAAGCAAGGCTATGGCTTCTTTTGTTAATAGTTTTATCATTATTTTAAACTTAAAGTGGTATATAAATTTGTTTTATTATGGATAAGAGATGTATCTCCAATTTTAACTTTTTGCACTCCTTTTTTTAGTGCTTCAAAACAATTATGTAGTTTTGGAATCATTCCTTCGGAAATAACACCTTCTGCCACAAATTGTTCATACTCCCTTAAATTAACATGTTTTATTACGGAACTTTTATCCTTTATATTATTTAAAACTCCTTTTAACTCAAACACATAATTTAATTCAATAGTAAACGTGCTACTTAAAGCAATTGCAATTTCAGAAGCAATTGTATCGGCATTGGTGTTTAATAATTGACCTTTTTTATTATGAGTAATTGCACAAAAAACAGGTGTTATGTTGTTTTGTAAAAACAACTTTATATTTTGAGAATTAACCGTATCAATATCACCTGCAAAACCATAATCAATATCTTTTACAATTCGTTTATGTGCTAAAACACAATTAGCATCTGCTCCGGACAACCCAATTGCATTGCAATTATTTTGTTGTAATTGCGCCGTTATTTTTTTGTTTAACAAACCTGCATACACCATAGTTACGACTTCTAAATTAGCTTTATCTGTTACTCTTCTTCCATTAATCATTTTTGACTTTAATCCTAATTTAGCAGCCATTTCTGTAGCTTTATTTCCTCCTCCATGAACTAATATTTTTAAGCCTTCTAATTCAGAAAAATCATTTAAAAATGATGTTAATAACTCTTCATTATTAATAACATTTCCACCTATTTTAATTATATGTAATTTTTGTTTTTTCATTATTTTATATTACTTAAAACGTTATTCTGAATTCATTTCAGAATCTTATTCAACTAATAACTACTAATTATGAAAACCTAAATCAAGTTGAGGTTGACGTTTCATTTTTTTTGATTAATAGTTATCTAATATTTTTTTCAACACTATTTGTGCTGCATAGGTTCTGTTATTAGCTTGTTCAATTACTATAGAATTTTTGGAATCTATAACCTCATCGGCAACCACAACATTTCTTCTGACAGGTAAACAATGCATAAACTTTGCATTATTAGTTAAATTCATTTTATCTTTTGTTATCGTCCAATTGGTATCTACATTTAAAACCTTTCCATAATCTGTATGAGAGCTCCAGTTTTTCACATAAACAAAATCTGCATTTTCAAAAGCTTCTTTCTGATTATATTCAATCGTTGTATTTTTTGTTATTTTTTTATCTAGCTCATACCCTTCGGGATGCGTTATTACAAAATTTGCATTTTGTAATTGCATAATTTCCACAAAAGAATTTGCAACTGCATGAGGCAATGCCTTTGGATGTGGCGCCCACGACAACACTACTTTTGGCTTATTTACTTTTTTTTGTTCTTCAATAGTAATTGCATCTGCCAAGGCTTGTAAAGGGTGGCTTGTTGCGCTTTCCATATTTACCACAGGAATTCCGGCATACTTTTTAAAACTTTGAATTACTATATCAGCTTCATCTTTTTCTTTATCTGTTAGCGAAGCAAAGGCTCTGACAGCAATAATATCACAATATTGTGCAATAACTTTTGCTGCCTCCTTTATATGTTCTGATTTTGTGCCATTCATTATGGTTCCATCTTCAAACTCTAAAGCCCAGCTATCTTTTGAAAAATTCATAACTACCACATCCATTCCTAAATTAATAGCCGCTTTTTGCGTGCTTAGTCTTGTTCTTAAACTAGGATTAAAAAACAAAAGCATTAAAGTTTTATTTTTTCCTAAATTTTTGAATTTAATAGGATTATCCTTTAAATCAATTGCCTCTTTTACTACTTCTTTAAGGTTTTTAATATCCTTTACTTTTAAATAATTATTCATGTAACAACTGTTTTAATGCATTTATAAAAACATCTATTTCATTCTTACTCAAGGTTAGTGGTGGTAAAATTCTTAATAGTTTTTTATTTATAGATCCACCAGTAAAAATGTGTTTTTCAAAAATTAATTTCTTTCGTAATTCAGCTACTTCAAAGTCAAACTCCACTCCTAACATTAATCCTTTCCCCTTCACTTTTTTTACTTTTAAAACCGATTTAATTTCTTTTAAAAAATAATTATAAACGGTATTGACATTATTAATTAAATCTTCATTTTCCATAATATCTAATACAGAAATTGCTGCAGCACAAGCCAAATGATTTCCACCAAAAGTTGTTCCCAACATACCGTAGGTGGCTTTATATTTATCGGAAATTAAAACGCCACCAATTGGAAATCCGTTTGCCATTCCTTTGGCTATTGTAATAATATCTGGCTGAATATTGTGATGCTGAAATGCGAAAAATTTTCCGCTTCTACCATAACCTGATTGTATTTCATCTAAAATTAATGGCACTTCTTTTTTATTGCAAATGGATTGAAGTTGTTGAAAAAAAGCGGTGGTTCCTTCATCTAAACCTCCAACACCTTGAATACCTTCTATGATAACCGCTGCAACATCGTTTTTATTTAATTCTTTCTTTACCAATTCTATATCGTTCAAAGGCAAAAAAGTTACTTCTTGTTGTAAATTAATTGGTGCATTTATCTTTTTATTATCGGTAACGGCAACTGCTGCGGATGTTCTTCCATGAAAAGAATTATTAAAAGAAATAATCTTGCTTTTTTTAGTTATAAATGAAGCTAATTTTAAGGCATTTTCATTTGCTTCTGCACCAGAATTACATAAAAATAAATTGTAATCTTCACAACTAGAAAGTTTTCCTAATTTTTTAGCTAATGTTTGTTGCAACGGATTTTGAACAGCGTTAGAATAAAACCCTATTTTACTTAACTGTTCTGATAATGACTTAATATACCTAGGATGTGAATGCCCAATAGAAATAACCCCATGACCGCCATATAAATCTAAATATTTAGTGTTACTTTCATCCCAAACATAAACTCCTTTAGCTTTTACCGGAGTAATATTATATAATGGATAAACTTTAAATAATTCCATAATTAATTTTTAAATCTGATTAATTTTTTCAAAGGATGCTACTAAACCCTGAATTAAAGAAGAGCTTAAACCTTGATGTTCCATTTCATTTAAACCTGTAATAGTGCATCCGCTTGGCGTAGTAACTTTATCAATTTCTTGTTCAGGATGACTTTTAGATTGTATTAATAAACTAGCTGCACCCAAACAAGTTTGCATAGATAATTCTTGTGCTTCTTTAGCATCAAACCCTAATTGCACAGCTCCTTGAGCTGTTGCTCTAATCAAACGCATCCAAAATGCAATACCACTTGCACAAATAACCGTAGCACTTTGCATTAATTTTTCTTCAATAAATAAGGTTTTACCTAAAACATTAAAAATGCTAGTTACCTCGTTTAGTTTTAATTGCCCTTTTTTATTAGCACAAATACAGGTCATAGATTCTGATACGGCTATAGCTGTATTTGGCATGCTTCTAATAATGGCAATATCATTTCCTATAACTTTCTCTATTTCAACTATTTTTCTGCCAGTTATTACAGAAACAATAGTGTGTGTTTTAGGATTTAAATAGGATTTAATTTCATTTAAAACCGTATTTAATTGTTTTGGTTGAACCGCAAGTATAATAATCTCCGCCTTTTTTACAGCTTCAATATTACTATCTGTAATATCAACTTTTGGAGTGTTATTCCAGTTAGATAGTTCTTCTATTTTCCGTTTAGTTAAATATAAGGATTGATATTTCACTTTGTTATTTACTATTCCTTTTGCTATAGCATTTCCTAAATTCCCTACTCCTATTATTGCAATTTTCATATACTCTATTTTAAAATGATGTTGCTTTTAATTGTAATCCTTCTGTTTCAGCAAAGCCAAATAGTAAATTCATATTTTGAATTGCTTGCCCTGATGCTCCTTTTAATAAATTATCAACTACCGAAGTAATTAACAATGTGTTGTTATGTTTTTCTAAGTGAATAAAACAATTATTTGTATTTACCACTTGTTTTAAATGAACTGGCATTTTTGAAACTTGTGTAAAAACGGCATCACAATAAAAATCTTCAAATAATTGATATGCTTTTTCTATATTTTTATAAAACTCTAAATAAACAGAAGCAAAAATTCCTCTACTAAAATTCCCTCTATTTGGAATAAAAAATAATTCTTGATTAAAATCTTTTTGAAGTGCTGCTAAACTTTCTCCTATTTCACTTAAATGCTGATGTGTAAATGCTTTGTAAACAGAAAAATTATTATCTCGCCAACTAAAATGAGTCGTTTTACCCGGTGTAACTCCAGCTCCGGTGGCACCAGTTGTTGCGTTAATATGCATTGAACTATTTAACAAACCTTCTTTTGCCAACGGTAATAAAGCCAACTGAATTGCAGTTGCAAAACAACCTGGGTTTGCAATATTACTTGCTTTTTTTATAGCGTCCTTTTGCAATTCAGGTAAACCGTAAATAAATTCTTTATTTTGAAAAACAACATCTTTTTTTAATCTGAAATCGTTGCTTAAATCGATAATTTTAGTGTTTTCAGAAAATGGATTTTCTTCTAAAAACTTTTTTGAATTTCCATGTCCTAAACATAAAAATAAGACGTCAACTTTTGAGTTTGTTTTATTCGAAAATTTTAAATCTAAGTTACCTAGTAAATCTTGATGTATTTCATAGATATAATTTCCAGCATTAGAGGTACTATACACAAAATTTAATGCCACTTTTGAATGATTTATTAATAATCTAATTAATTCCCCTGCTGTATAACCAGCTCCGCCAACTATTCCTACTTGTATCATAATTCTGAATTTACACTGTGATAAATTTTATTTGCTGTACCTAATATTTTAATAAATCCTTTTGCATCTTCTGATGTCCATGCTTTATTAGTTTCTCCATATTCCCCAAATTTAGATTTCATTAAATCGTGTTTAGATACTATACCATTTAAACTAAAATGATACGGTTTTAAGGTTACATAAACTTCCCCTGTTACTGTTTTTTGAGAATTAGTTAAATAAACTTCAATATCTCTCATTGCTGGTTCAAAATATTGTCCATCGTGCAATAACATTCCGTAAGTACTTCCTAAGCCTTCTTTTAAATTTTGTTGCCATTTAGAAAGTACATGTTTTTCTAACAAATGATGCGCTTTAATAATTACATTGGCTGCAGCAGCTTCAAAACCAACTCTTCCTTTAATGCCGACAATAGTATCTCCCACATGAATATCTCTACCTATTGCATATTTTGAAGCAATTGCTTCTAACTTTAAAATGGTATTTACCGAAGTATCCATTTCATCGTTTAAACCAATTAATTCTCCTTTTTTAAAATGAAGTTTAATATCTGTTGGTTCTGTTTTTTCTAACTGACTTGGGTACGCTTCCTCTGGCAAAGCTTGATGAGAGGTTAAGGTTTCAACCCCTCCTATGCTAGTGCCCCAAATTCCTTTATTAATGGAATATTTTGCTTTTTCCCAAGAATAATCTACCCCACAATTTTTTAAATATTTTATTTCTTCCTTTCTGGATAATTTTAAATCTCTAATTGGTGTAATAATTTCAATTTCAGGAGCTAACGTCTGAAAAATCATATCAAACCGTACTTGGTCATTTCCAGCTCCAGTACTTCCGTGAGCAATATATTTTGCTCCAATTTTTTTAGCATATTCAACTACTTCAATTGCCTGAAAAACACGTTCGGCACTTACAGAAAGTGGATAAGTATTGTTTTTTAAAACATTACCAAACACCATATATTTAATAGCTTTTTGATAATATTTTTCTAATATGTTTTTATTGGTATGAGAGGTAACTCCCATTTCATACGCTTTTGCTTCAACTTCAGCTAAATCTTGGGTAGAAAAGCCCCCAGTATTTACTAAAACACTATAAACTTCTAATTTAAGTTCGTTTTGTAAATATTTTACGCAATAAGATGTGTCTAAACCTCCGCTATATGCCACTACTACTTTTTCCATTTTATCGTTTGTTTTTCTTTAAAAATAAAGATTGTTTAATTTTTTTTAATCGATTTAAAATCTTGTTATTATATTTTGATTTTGCTAATTTATTATTGACTTTAGGATTGTATAACATTCCTGTGCAAAGGCACATGGTTTTGTTTGTACGCGTTAAAATATCGTAATTTCTACAAGTTTTACATCCATCCCAAAAAGTTTCATCCTTTGTTAATTCTGAAAAAGTAACTGGATGATAACCTAGTTCATAATTAATTTTCATTACTGCCAAACCAGTTGTAATTCCAAATATTTTAGCATTTGGATATTTTTTAATAGAATGTTCTAGAATTTTCTCTTTAATTTTTTTAGCTAGCCCTTGATTTCTAAAATCTGGATGAACAATAAGTCCAGAGTTCACCACAAACTCCTTATTATCCCAAACTTCTATATAACAAAATCCTGCAAATTTTTCTTTATCTACAGCAATAATAGCATTCCCGTTATTAATTTTTTTGGCAATATATTCCGTTGATCTTTCTGCAATACCAGTTCCTCTAACTTTTGCAGAAGATTTGATAGTTTCACATATTAGCGAACAATAATTTAAATGTGTTTTATTAGCTACAACAATTTGCATTGTTTTAGATTTTAATTAATGTATGTTTTTTGATGTTTTAAAATGAGAAAACGAACGCATCGTTTTCAAAAGAATATTACGCCCTTGCGGGACGGCGGAAGCTTGGAAAGCGCACAACTTTATTATCTAATACTAATGAAATTAGAATAAAAAAAGATAATTTGTAAAAAGAAAGATGCAAAATAATTAGATGATAAATGAAAATTAATAAACTGTTTTTAAATAAGTTGTACTAGCGTACACAGCGATAAACTCTAAAAGAGCGTTTGGGAGAATTAACCGTTTTATTTAAATTTTTTATTTTCATTGGTACAATAATACGTTAAAAATTTAAAATAGAAACCTAGTTGTTAAATAATTAACAACTAATATGGTTTTTGTTATAAAAAATCTATTTGAGATGTGCTACACCAAAAATTGAAAAAGAGCTGGATTATCATTTAAATATTCCCCTAAAAACCCTTTTTCTTTCATTCTTGCCACTAATGGCTTAAAATTATCTGGCGATTCTAATTCAATTCCAACCACCGCTGGACCTTTAGCCCTATTATGCTTTTTAGTATATTCAAAAAAAGCGATATCATCTGTCTTACCTAATACTTCTACTACAAATTCTTTTAAGGCTCCTGCTCTTTGTGGAAATTTAATTATAAAATAATGTTTTAATCCTTGATACAACAAAGCTCGTTCTTTCATTTCCTCCATTCGTGTAATATCATTATTTCCTCCGCTTACCACACAAACAATGGTTTTGTTTTTTATTTCTTCTTTGTATTTTTCAAGAGCAGCAATTGCAAGCGCACCAGCTGGCTCAATTACTAAAGCATTTTCATTATAAGTTTTTAAAATGGTGCTACAAATTAAACCTTCGCTAATGGTTTTTGCATCATCTAATAAATTTTTACAAAAATTAAAAGTGATATCTCCCATTTTTTTTACAGCTGCACCATCTACAAATTTATCTATTTCATCTAAAGCAGTATTTTTATTGTTTTTTAAAGAGGTAGTTAAAGATGGAGCGCCTTTTGGCTCAACACCAATTATTTTTGTATTTGGACTTAAAGCTTTAAAAACATGCGAAACACCAGAAGCTAATCCGCCACCACCAACAGGTAAAAACAAATAATCAATTTTGGTTTTGGAGTCGTTTAAAATTTCTAAACCAACCGTACCTTGACCGGCAATTACGTCTACATCATTAAAAGGATGAACAAAAGTACTTTTGTTTTGTTTGCAAAAGGTATCTGCAGCTTGCTGACTATCGTCAAAACTATCCCCAACAAGCCTAACATCCACATAATTTTCGCCAAACATTTTTACCTGGCTAATTTTCTGATGTGGTGTAGTTACAGGCATAAAAATAGTTCCATTTACTTTCAATTCATTACAGGCAAAAGCTACACCTTGCGCGTGATTACCTGCGCTAGCACAAACAATTCCGTTTTTTAGTTCATCCTTTGATAAACCTTGAATTTTATTAAATGCTCCTCTAATTTTATAGGAACGTACTTGCTGTAAATCTTCTCTTTTAAAAAAAATATTAGCTTGATATTGTTCTGAGAAATTTTTCATAAATAATAACGGTGTATGGGTAACAACACCGTTAATATTTTGTTGTGCTTTATAAATTTTCTCTAAGGATATACTATTTTGTTTAACTGCTGGCATACAAAAAATTACATTAATTTATTTTTTTCATTGCGGTCATAGACGCTCTTAATTCGTATCCTACAACTTCAATTGGATGAAAGCGAATTGCTTCATTCACTTCTATTAATTGCTCATTATCTACCTTACAATCTGCATTTTTGCCGTAATTATCTCCAATAACATCCGTATCTATGGTTTTCATAAAATCCGTTAATAAAGGTTTACAAGCATGGTCAAATAAATAGCAACCATATTCTGCAGTATCCGAAATAATTCGGTTCATTTCATATAATTTTTTACGAGCAATAGTATTAGCAATTAATGGAACTTCATGCAAAGATTCATAATAAGCAGATTCTTCTTTAATACCAGCTTCAGTCATAGTTTCAAAAGCTAATTCAACTCCTGATTTTACAAAAGAAATCATTAAAACAGCATTGTCAAAATAGGTTTGCTCCTTAATTTCATCAGTAGTTGAAGGTGTTTTTTCAAAGGAAGTTTCTCCTGTTTCTGCTCTCCATTTTAATAAATTGTTATCCTTATTATTCCAATCTTCCATCATAGTTTTTGAAAATTCGCCACTCATAATATCATCCATATGTTTTTGAAAAAGCGGACGCATAATTTGTTTTAATTCTTCGGATAATTGAAACGCTTTAATTTTTGCAGGATTAGATAAACGATCCATCATATTGGTAATACCACCATGTTTTAATGCTTCCGTAACGGTTTCCCAACCATTTTGAATTAATTTAGAGGCAAACCCTGCTTCTATATTTTTCTGCAACATTTTATCAAACATTAAAATAGATGCCGTTTGCAAAACTCCACACAAAATGGTTTGTTCTCCCATTAAATCCGATTTTACCTCTGCCACAAACGAAGAATGCAACACCCCTGCTTTATCTCCTCCTGTTGCTACAGCGTATGCTTTTGCACTATCAAACCCATCACCATTAGGGTCATTTTCTGGGTGCACAGCTATTAAAGTTGGAACACCAAATCCTCTTTTATATTCTTCTCTAACTTCCGATCCTGGCGATTTTGGAGCTACCATAATAACGGTAATATCTTCTCTAATTTGCATGCCTTCTTCCACAATATTAAATCCGTGAGAATATGAAAGCGTAGCTCCTTTTTTCATTAAAGGCATTATGGCATTTATTACAGGTGTATGTTGTTTATCTGGTGTTAAATTAACTACCAAATCTGCTGTTGGAATCATTTCCTTATAATTACCAACATTAAATCCATTTTTTGTTGCGTTTTTATAAGAATCTCTTTTTTCAGAAATTGCAGAGTCCCGTAAAGTATAGGAAATATCTAAACCAGAATCTCGCATATTTAAACCTTGATTTAAGCCTTGTGCACCACAACCTATAATTACTATTTTTTGTCCTTTTAATTTTTTTACTCCTTCTTCAAATTCTGTGGCTTCCATAAATTCGCAAGTGCCTAATTGATCAAGTTTTAAACGAAGTGGAAGTGTATTAAAATAATTTTTCATTTTATGTTTTTATTTCTAATTTTCTATTAATAAATCGGATATAGCCATTTTTGGTCGAGATATAGCAATTCGTCCGGAACGAACAAATTGTAACAATCCGTATGGTTTTAATCTATCATACATCTTATCAATATCTCCTTTTAAACCAGAGGCTTCAATAACAAAATAGTTTTTAGTTATGGTAACCACATGGGCCCTACGAAGTTTTAATTTATTTTGAATTCGTTCATCATACATAAATTCAGTAGATAATTTGAATAAGGCAGTTTCTTGATAAATAATCTCTTCTTCTGTATGGTAAAAAGTTCCAATTACCTCTATTTGTTTTTCTAATTGTAATACTACTTTTCTAATAAGGGTTTCTGGTACTATTACTACAAATGTAAACCGATGAACATGTTCTATTTCCGATTTAGAAACAGTCATACTTTCAATATTTATATGTCTTTTTAAAAATATTGCGGATAATCGGTTGAGTAACCCAATATTATTTTCGGTATAAACCGATACTGTAAAATTTCGTTTTTCTTCCATAATTAACTTAATCTAATATCTGAAACGCTTGCTCCTGTTGGTATCATTGGAAAAACATTATCTTCCTTTTCAATTACAACTTCTAAAAAATAAGAAGATTTTGATGCTACCATTTTTTGAATTGCAGTATTTAAATCGCCTCTATTTTTTACTCTATTTGCTTCAATTCCATAACCTTCTGCAATTTTTACAAAATCTGGATTTGTCATTACTGTTGAGGCATATCTTTTATCAAAAAACAACTCTTGCCATTGACGAACCATTCCTAAAAAACTATTGTTTAATACTACAATTTTAACTGCAGCTTTTGTTTGTAAAATAGTACCTAATTCTTGTATGGTCATTTGGTATCCGCCATCGCCAATTACAGCAATTACTTCTCTATTTGGCACTCCCATTTTTGCACCTATTGCTGCTGGCAAGGCAAAACCCATGGTACCTAAACCACCTGAAGTAACACTACTTCTTGTGTTGATAAAATCCGCATAACGGCAAGCAAACATTTGATGTTGACCAACATCAGAAACTATAACGGCATCTCCTTTGGTTTCTTTATTAATTCTATTAATAACTTCTCCCATAGTTAACCCTTCTTTAGTTGGATTAAACTGATTTTCAATAATAGTTTCGTATTCAATTTGATATAATTTATTAAATTCATTCAACCAATTTTTATGATTTCCTTTATTTACAAATTTTAATACTTCTGAAAGAGTTTGTTTAACGTCGCCTAAAACTGCAACATCTGTTTTTACATTTTTGTCCACTTCTGCAGGATCAATTTCAAAGTGAATAATTTTTGCCTGTTTAGCATACCTACTTAAATCCCCTGTAACCCTATCGTCAAAACGCATTCCAATAGCAATTAAAACATCGCACTCATTGGTTAATACATTTGGAGCATAATTGCCATGCATACCTACCATACCAACATTTAATCTGTGTTTGGATTCTATTGCTGATAAACCAAGAGCCGTAGAAGCCGATGGAATATCTGTTTTTTCCATAAATGTTTTAAATTCTTTTTCTGCTTTTCCTAAAAGAACTCCTTGTCCCCAAACAATAAATGGTTTTTTAGCACTATTAATAACGCTAGCAGCTTCTTTTATTTTTTCAATATTAAACTTAGGAACCGCTTTATAACTTCTGATTTTTTCACATCTTTTATATGAAAAATCAATCTCTTCAAATTGAGCATCTTTGGTAATATCTACTAAAACTGGTCCTGGACGACCAGATTTTGCAATATAAAATGCTTTTGCTAGTATTTCAGGAATTTCACTTGCCTTAGTTATTTGATAATTCCATTTAGTTACTGGTGTTGAAATAGCAACAATATCGGTTTCTTGAAAAGCATCGGAGCCTAATAAGTGAGAAGAAACCTGACCAGTAATACATACCATTGGTGTAGAATCTATTTGTGCATCGGCAATACC
>DGOU01000255.1 GCA_002390165.1 Lutibacter sp. UBA4458 | reverse complement strand
TTTTATTTTTTTGCGTTTCTCTAATTCGGTACTTATTTTTTTTGCGCGTTCTTCTGTCATATCGTAATCTCGCATTACTAAAATAGCAATAAGTGTTCCTAATATTGGTAATCCAGAAAAGAAGATTCTTAAACCAATTATAGAACCTTCAGATTGTGAAGCTGCATCAGCATTAAAACCTATAACCGATAAGATTAGACCACTTAACAATCCTGCAATGGCAAACCCAAATTTTACCATCCACCAGTAAATAGCTCCAAATACACCTTCTCTGCGTAATCCGGTATTTAATTCGTCTAAATCAATTACATCTGCGGTCATAGACATCATAAGTGTAAATAAACTTCCAATACCAAATGAAAAGAAAGGTAATGCAATAATAAACATATAAGGTTTGCCCGGTATAAATAGGAACCACAACAAAATATAACCAAAAACTGAAATACTTTGAGAAGCTAAAAAGGCCCTTTTTTTACCCATTACTTTAGACATTTTTGTTACAATAGGAATCACTAAAAATGTGGTTGATAAAGCTCCAAGACTACCAAAAAGTGTAGGCCATATTCCTGCAGCACTCGTATCTCCATTAAATAAATAGTACACAATAATAAAAAAAGTAAAAGCTGCAACAGTATTAAAAGCATTAAAAACTAAGAAAGTGGCAATACATAATTTTCTAAACGGTTTATTTTTAAAAGCTTCCTTAAATCCATCCACAATTCCTTTTAAACTGTTTCCAATATTTTTTAACTTTAGAGGCACATAATCTTGATTAACAGTAGATTTACTTTTAATAAAAATAGCGGGTACCATGGCGCAAAGCATAAAAATGATACCTACCCAAACGGCTAAAGTCCTTGTTGCAACATCGGCAGATTCAAACCAACCTTTATCATACATTATAACCCAAAACCAAGGAGCAATAACCCAAGACCATTGCCCAATCCATTGCGCAACAGCCATTATGCTTGTTCGTTCATGAAAATCATGGCTCATTTCATAGCCCATGGCAACATAAGGAACGCTAAATATGGTTAACCCTAAATAAAATATAAAAGACATTAATATAAAATAAATGAAATTATAATCGATTCCGTCTTCCCTATGCAATTGCCATAAAAGTGAAAATGATATCCCCATTATTATAGCTCCAATAAAAACATATTGTCTGCGCCTTCCCCATTTTGATTTTGTATTATCTGAAATAAAACCCATTATAGGATCCGTAATTGAATCGAATACTCTAGGAAGAAAGAATATAATGCCCCACATCCAACCAGGAAATCCTAAATCTTGTACAAGTACAACCATAAAAATTCCCATAACGGCAGGAAACATTTGATTTGCTAGCATTCCAATTCCGAAGGCCACTTTTTGACCGAATGGGACTTTAGTTTTTAGTGTTGTTCTATGATTTGACATTTTTTAGAAATTTTAATTTTTTATTATAATATTATTCATCTAATTAATTTCGAAGAAATTATAGGCTCTAGACCATTTTAATACGTCGTTTGGCTCTACATTTATTTTAAAAAATAACTCAGGACTTATTACATGTTTTGAGCCCCAAAGGTTTATTTTTGAAGTTTTAAAATTACCTATTTCTTGCAAGCCTACTTTCGTTTTTTTATTTATTAATTCCCAAGTAGCATTTACTTGTTCTCCAGCTGAAAGGTTGCTAAAGAAAAAATCGTTTTTAGTACTTTCTTTAAAAGTAAATTTATTTGTTTTAATTACTACATTTTTTTTAGGATTCACCCTTGCATCAAACAAGGATGATTTTAACTGAAATGGAAATTTTAACATATAATTTGAATCTATTAATTCTTTATTAATTGAAATGAAATTATGACAGTATTCATCGGTACTAATTGTTTTTATACCTGTATTTTTTAAAGAATAGTTAATTTTAAAACTATCTTCAAATAAAGATATTTCTTTTTTTAAATGATAGGAATAACCGTTAATACTTTGAGATTCACAATCAATAGTTATTATATTTGATGTAGCATTTACATTAAATTTTGCAGCCGCTATTTCATAATTTTTATTAAAAAGATAACTTTCACCTTCTTTTTTAAGAATACCAACACCTATTTTGTGAAAGTATTCTCCTTCTTTTATTTCGTTAAACCCAATGGGTAAATCAATTCCAAATTCATTATAAAAACCTTTTCCATGAATTCGGTCATTTTGTTCGAGTAATTTTTCGTTAGCAGTTAGTAAATTGTTTTTATAAACTACCTCAGAAATTTTACCCGTCCAATCAAATCTTGAATTCTGATAATTTTCTTTTGGGAAATCTATTTGAATTTTGAGGTTGTTATTTTTTAGTATCACAATTTAAATTAAATAATTAATAATTTGCTTCTTAAAAAATCCTATAAAAAAAATATTCCAAATGATTTTATCAGAAAACAATCTCTATCACTTTTAAAAGTTATAAATTTTTCATTTTTTTTCATTTTTTTTTGAAGTAAGAGGAGGTGTTAAAATTTCTTTTTTTAGCGTATTTAAATCGCCCTTATACGTTTTAGTTATTGGTTGTCCATTTCTGGTTAATCCTTTAAAAGCGCCTGCGTCAACCAATTCCCAAATAGCATATTTAGCTTGTCCTTTTAAATTGATTAGGCCAAAATGATTTTCAGGACCTAATGGATTTTTGGCATCTTTCCATTGCTCATCAAATGCTTCAAAATAAAAGCACGACATTTTAGCATTATAGGTCCATTCGCGCATATATTTATAATACAAAGCGGTTTTATATTCATCAGCGGCTTTTGATCCTTTATTACCATAAAATCCATCAGAAGCTGAGGACCAACCAGTTTCTCCAATATGAACGGGTTTATCAATCCCTAAACTTTTAATATAATCAGTTGCAGCTTGATATTCTGAAATTGCGTTGTTTTTTGCACGAATCATAGCTTTGTCAATTTTTTCTTTTGTAGATAAACTTTTTTCGGTAGTAGGTACAAGCCAAAAGTTATTGTTATAATGCGTGTTGTGAAATGGGTAAGTATGTAACGAAACATAATCAACCGCTTTTAATAATTTGGTTAGATTTTCGGTATGATAATCCGCTGAACCACCACCCCAAGAAGCAAAATTATCAGAGCTGGTAATCCATAATTTAGCAGGTAATTTATTGATCTTTTTTAGGTTTTGTAGGTAATTTACATACTTTAAAATAACTTTTGGTCGTACAAAATAACTAGATGCCCAATGTACCATAGCTTCATTACCAACGGCAATAATTTTGACAATATCGGGGTATTTATTTGTTAAATTTACAGTATGTTCAATTTCGGCTGTGTTCGCTTCTAAATTTTCTGCATCGTGATTTGGATTTGCTGTCCAAGCATTTTGACAATCTATCCAAGCTCCCAACATCACATACATTTCAAAAGTAGGATCTTCTTTTTTTAATTCACTAATAGCTTTTAACAGATTAGTAGCTTGTGGTAAAAAAACTTTATAAGTTCGCACAATTTTAACCCCCATGGCAGATACTAATTTCATATCTTCCTTAAGTTCTTCTACAGTTGGTTCAATATTGTGATTTACTTGTCGATAACCACCATACGATAAGGCTAAATATTTTGGATTACCTAAAATTTCAGCAGCCGAAAGATTTTTTGTTTTTAAGGCTTCTTTTTTATCGTTTTTATTAGAACAGCTAATTATTAAAATACTCATTAATAAAAAGGATATAATTTTTTTCATAATAGGTTTTATTTTATTAAAAATACTTGAATGGTATCAATGTTACCTGATCTGCTAAACAGCAAATGACTGGTTTCTAAATCCAATTTTAAAGAATCCATTTCTTTTTTACTGCCATCATTTAAAGTGATAACTATTTTTTCCTTATTGGATAATGTATAAATTACGGGTACTTGACAATAGGTAAATCCAATAGAACCTTTTTCTAATTTAATTTGTTTTAGTTTGTTGTTTAAATCGTTATAAGAAAATAGTTTAGACCCTTTTAAGAATTCTGCTTTTCGCAATAAACAAGGATTAAATACTAGTTGTCCGTTAATTACAGAAATACCCAACTCGCCAAAACGCGATAAAATATCTTCTTTTACCTGACCAGTCATACCAGGTTGCTGTGCACCTTTTCCTCCAGGCGTGTGCGAATAAGGATCGGTTGAGAAAGCCCCATAAAGTTCAGGAGATTTATGTATTCCTAATCCTTCGTTAATTTCATAATAATGATCTAATAATTTTCCAATAATAACTGGATTTTCTTTGTTTTCAATAGCGTTTAAACAAACTTCTTGAACACTTAATAAAAGTTTAGAAACCATATGCCAATAAATAGAACCTAAACCTTCATAACCGTAAAATGTTCCTGATCTTCCGGTAAATGCTTTATGATTAAAAACAGATTCAAATAGCTCAGTTAATAAATTCTCTTCTTTTTTAACTAAATTTTGGTAGGTGCTATTTAGTTCAGATAAAGCTACTTTTAAACTTCCTACATTATTAAAGTTACCATTAAAATGATAATTACCTAAGGTATCTTGTTCTATAATTTGGGTATTACCAGCTTTTAAAAGTTGTTTTAATAATTCTGATTTAACCATATTTTTGGATGAAATAATATTTTTTTCATCAAATCTGGGTAATGTTTTATTAGGATATAAAATGTAACTGTATTGATTAGGTCTAAATAAAGCACTTGATTTTAGGGAGTCTAATAAATCTAAACTATCTTCGGCAGACAAGTATTTTGAACTTAAAATCGCTACTTGCCCTTCAAGCATTTCTGGTAAATGTGTTATGCTAACTTCATTATCAGAAACGGTCAATAAATTATAAGCATGATATAAATGATCTGTTCTTTTATTAGCCTTAATGCTATGATTGATATACAATTTTGCTGTTTTCAATAAAGCTAATAAGTCTTGTTTTGTAACGGATTGTTTATGTCCTGAAAAACCTTGGCTGTATATTTTGGTTCGGTAGTTGCTTCCAGCATTTCCTAGTCCATCTATAATAATTTTTCTATCGGTATCAGATATGTTGTTATTAAGAATATTTCTATTGGTGTTTAAAGATTCAAAAACACCTTTAAAAAATACCGTTAATTCTTCGGAAATTTTAAAATCAGTTTCTTTAGTTTTAGCAATGACTTCTTCTAAAAAATAAATAAATCGTCGTAAATAAGATAAGGTTACCATTGATATGCCATTACCAACCAACGCATTGTTAGCATCATTCCATTCTGGCCTTTGGGTATTCATCCAAATACCACCTTCTGGAATAAAATTCGATAATTTTGACAATAAAGTCGCTAATAATTTTTCTATTAAATTGACATTATAAATATTATTATTTACGCTTATTAATGCCGCATCAGCACCTAATTCTTCTTTTTTAGCTGTTATAGTATTTTGTAATTCAGTATTGAATTCAATAGTATCTTTAGGATTTTTTAATATATCTTGATACGATTTAATGCGATAAGGTACATTAGCGTAAACAAATATATCTTGACTAAAATAGGTAACTAATTTTTCAGGATAATAACTTTCAATAAACTCTAAAAACTTTTGTAGATAAATTATTTGATGATCGCCCCAATAGCCAATATAGGACCATGGATTGTCAGGTTCTATAATTTCCCAATCAAAACCATCTTTAGTAACACGGTAAGGATTATAACCATCAAAAGTAGAAGCATTTAAAAACTTAAATATCATACCATCAATAAACTCGGGATAAGCATGTGCTAGCGCTTCCCAATTTTGAAAGATATCGCGCCAATTACCTTCGTAATCTAAAATTTTAGAGCCGTTAATTTCACTTTTTGTATTGATTGAAAACTTATTCCAAGGACGACTAGGATCGCCATGTCGGCGACTAAATTTTAAGGGTAAATACTCTAAAGCTAATCTTAAAAAATTAGGATTGTCTTCGGTTTTTAAAGTTTCTTCTAATTCCTCTAAAGAAAAAATATCTGGTAAATTATTTAAATAATTAAGCTTTTCTTTTGTAATATATGTATTGGCATTTGTTATATATTTTATAAAATCAACTTTTTCTATTTGATAATTGTTATCAAAAATTCCGCCACGCATAATGTTAAAAAGCGTATTAGAAAAATGTCTGGTATTTTGTAAAGTGTCGGCAGTTAATTGTACTCCATCAGACGCTGAGACCAATTTTTTTAGTTCTATAGAACCTAAATTGACATCTTCAGAAATTAAATTAACTAAGTTTTTTTGATTTTTAATTTTATTAGAAATGTTAGTAATATCAATTATAGATTTGTTAATATCTGCCAAAGTAAGCCATTGTTTTTCTGACTTAGGAGTAAGCGTTAAAACCGCTTTTATAAAATAAGCTCCTTTTTCGGCTCTAATATCTGTTTCTTGTTGAATGTCTTGTCCAGTCCTAAATTTATCGAGTTGTAAACTAGATAATAAATAAGTGACATTATCTAAACCTAAAGACCATACAACGGAAGCTTTTAATGCTTCGCTTGGTTCGGCTTTATCTACAATAATTGCACTTAAAGCAAAAATACCTAAACCGCAAGAAGCATCTAATTCACTTTTTTTATAAGCATCTACTAAATTACTGGTGCTATTTTGTAAATCTTGCGAAACTCCATAAGGCATCAAGTTTTGAAGTCCATCTAAAATGGTTAATGTTTTAGAATTTTCATCTAAATTACTAATGGTTGATTTTTTTACAAAACCAAATATATCACTAGTTTGCCATTCGTATTTAAAGCAAAGACCTAAATCATGATTTATTTCTTCAAAAACAACTTTGTTTCCTAGGTTATTTTTATACAGGTTTTGGCTACAATTGTAAACCCCTTGGTAGCATTTTGAAAAAGGTTCCCACAAATAAGTTTTACCATTAATATGACATTGAAATAGGGTTTTGCTACCTGTTATTTCTGCCGATTCGGTAATTTTATCATCGGTATAATAAGGGAATAAAGCATTGTCGCTATCCTTTCTGCCAGCTGATAAACCACCATTACTTGATAAAAACATCCAATGATTTGATGGGCTAACCACACTCATGAAAAATGGGCGCATTTTATTAACATTAGATATTTTATAGTACGGTTCGTTATCTATTTCAACTGAAGTGCCGGTTATTTTATCCGTTTTAAATGAAGCTAAATTTTTACCAATATATATGTTATTTACAGTCATAATTTCAGATTTTATAAAAAGAGCTCAAATAAAATGAGTTGTCCCACTTTTTATAGTTATTTTACTAGTTCATGTTCTATTTGTTCTAATGATCGTCCTTTTGTTTCGGGTAATATTTTCATCAAAATAAAAAATCCTATTAAGGCAATTAATCCAAAAATAAAGAAACTCAAAGCGTTGCCAAAATTGGATAATTCCCAAGGGAAAATTTGTTGAATACCCCAACTTACAAAAGAGTTTACAAAACCAATTGCTCCAATGGCTAAACCTCTATATCTTATAGGATATAACTCAGATAATAAAACCCACATAACAGGACCTAATGAAAAGGCAAAGCAGGCAATAAATCCTAAAATTCCAAATAATACTAAAGGAGCATTTATGGTGGTTGCCATTTCTAAAATAGCACCTTCGTTTTTGGCGTAAACTTGATTACCAAGAGCCGATTTCATATCGTTTTTAAATGCAACATCATTATCATAATTTTTATCTACAATAGCACTTAACTTACTTTTTTCAATAGTTTGAAGTTGTGCTATTTTATTAGAAGGTAATTTGTAGGTAGCCTGATTAAAACCGTAAGCGCAAATTAATAGGCTTATTGAAATACCAGCAATACCAATTAATAATAACGGACGTCTTCCCATTTTGTCAATTAATAAAATGGCAACAATTGTAAAAATAACGGTGGTTAAACTTAATAAAATACCAGAAGCGAATGAAGCATCTGTACCAATACCAGTTTGTTTAAAAATGGATGTGGCATAAAAATAAACGGCATTAATACCTGTAATTTGTTGTAAAATACCGATCACCAAACCGACAATTAAAATGAATCGGAGGGATGGTTTTAAAAGCTCCTTAATCTGAACATTTTTATGAACTTGTTCACTTTTAATATTATCTTCTATAGAAGCAATTTCTATACCTGCTATTTTAGCACCATGAATTGTGTTTAAAACTTGTTTGGCTTCTTTAATGTGACCTGTAGCATAAAGCCAACGAGGACTTTTAGGTACAGAAAATAAAGAAATAAAATATAATACAGCTGGAATTAATTCTAAACCTAACATCCAACGCCAAACATTTTCATCGTTTAAAAAAGAATGCCCTGAAGTACCCAATTTATTTAAATAATAATTGCTTAAAAAAGCAGTAAAAAAACCTAATACAATATTTAATTGTTGAATGGAAACAAGTTTACCTCTATTTTCGGCGGTTGATATTTCAGCAATATAAGTGGGTGCTAAAATTAAGGCTGCACCAAAAGCTATACCACCAATCATTCTGGCAATATATAGCATTTCGTAAGAGCTGGCATAAGCCGATAATAATGCAGAAAGTGCATATAAAAAGGCTACTATTATTAATATTTTTTTACGACCAATTTTATCGCTTAATCTACCTGAAAAAAGCATTGCAATCATAGCGGCAAATGATGGAGAACTAACTACCCAACCAGACTGTAAATCATTTAAATTAAATTCAGGTCCTGCATAATTCATAACACCTGAAATAATACCTGCATCAAATCCAAATAAAAATCCACCGAGGGAAACAACAAATGCAATTAGGGTTAGTTTTTTAGTCATATTAATTTAATTTATAACCATGGTTTGAATGGCATGAGCAGGAATACTTTGGTTAGCCATTTTATTTTGAATATTAAGACTATAGTTTAATGCATTATCACCTTGATTCATAGCTATAATAACTATGCTTTTATCAGGATTTAAAAAGGCAGTTGTTAATAAATTATTGGCACTAGAAAAACAACTTACGCGTTTAGCACCTTTTTTAATAAATTTTGAAAAATGCCCTAAATAATAATACGGATAGGTGAAAGTTAATTTTCCCGTTTCTGTATTTGCATGAACTGGGGAAAAACATAAATTTCCAACATGGTTTGGTCCACCATTTTGATTAAGTAGTATATTCCAATCTGTCCAACCAACGGTACCATTGTTAAAATCGTTAATTATAGATTTACCATAGCGTTCGGCTAATTTTGGATCGTTATTTTCTATTCTACTTATATCATAACTTTCATTACAACCTTCCGTAAATAGTAATTTTTTATCAGGATATGCTTCGTTTACAGTTTGTACCGCTTTAAACATAGGTTTACCATCTTTCCAACCTTCGTACCAATGAAAACCAGTTCCCCAGGCATATTTAGCTGCTTCAGGATCGCTTAATATAGTATTTGCACGTTGAAATAATAAATCGCGGTTATGATCCCAAACAATTATTTTTTTATCTCCTAATCCTTCTTTTTGTAAAGTTGGACCTAAATAATTTTTTAAAAAATCACGTTCTTCTGCCGCAGTATAGATACATGATTCCCATCGTTGTTTAGCCAAAGGTTCGTTTTGAATGGTTAAACCCCAAACAGGAATGCCTTCTTTTTGATAGGCTTTTATAAATTTAGCGTAATAGTTTGCCCAAGATTGGTAATATTCTGGTTTTAATTTACCGCCTTGTAACATATTGTTGTTGGTTTTCATAAAGGCAGGTGGGCTCCACGGGCTTACATATAGTGTAAGTTGACCGCCAGCTTCAGCTATAGCTTGTTTAATAAAAGGAATCCTAAATTGTTTGTCATGACTTATGTTAAAGGTTTTTAAATCTTTATCACCTTCTTTTACATAAGTATAGCTATTTGTTGAAAAATCGCAACTATGAATATGAGTACGCGCTAAAGTATAGCCAATTCCCTTTTGGGGGTTAAAATACGCTTCCATAAATTTACGCTGAACTTTTTTAGGAAGTTTGTAAAAGGTTTCTGCTGAAGCATCCGTTAAGGCTGCTCCAATACCTAAAAATGTTTGAAACTGTTTGTTAGGATTAACAACAATATTTGCTTGTGTTTCTAAAGGCTGTTTAGATTTTGAAAAAACTAAGGCTTTAGTAGATGTTAATTTTAAATCGGTTTGATGTGCAGTTGTATAAACCTTATTTTTTAAGATTTCAACTTTTAAATTTTGCTTTTTTAAAGGTGTATTTTGTTTTTTTGTACAACTATTCATTATAATAAAAAGTGAAAAAAAAATACAAGTAGTTTTAATTTTATTCATATCCTTCAGCTTTTTTGTTGAAATAATTTAAAAATTTATTTAATGTAATCACTAAATCAATTAACATAATAATTTTAATTTTTTTGGTTTCATATTAATATAGACTAACTTTTAAAGTTAGTCTATATTATTAAAATTATTGATAAACTCTCACATAATCTACTTCCATTGTCGATTGTGTAAAATTAGAGTCAATTGCTCCGCCAAAATTCCCACCCATTGCAACGTTTAAAATGATAAATTGATTATCGTTAAAAGGCCAAGTTTCGTTTGTTTTGTTGCTAGGATTGTAGGTATAATAGAGTGTATCATCAATAAAGAAATCTATTTTTTCAGAATTCCATTCTATTGCATATACATGAAATGCTGTTGAAACATCACTAAGAAATTTAGTTCCAGTATTTATTGTTCCTCCATAACTTGATGGGGTATGTATGGAACCATGAATAGTGCCTTGATTATTACCTACATGTTCCATAATATCAATTTCTCCACAAGCTGGCCAACCAACTGTGGTAATATTTGAGCCTAGCATCCAAATTGCAGGCCAAGTTCCTCCACCTATCGGTAATTTAGCTCTTACTTCAAATCTTCCATATTTAAAGTCGAATTTGCTTTCTGTTTTTAATCTAGCAGAAGTATATTCTGATCCTTGATAGGTTTCTTTTTTAGCTGTAATTTTTAAAAATCCACCAGCAACTGTTACATTATTTGTTCTATCCGTATAATATTGTAATTCATTGTTTCCCCAACCATTATTTCCATTTCCAATATCATAATTCCAATTGTTTGTATTTGGAGCGCCATCTGTATTAAATTCATCAGACCAAACTAGTTGTAATTGGTCATTTACATATACGGTAATACTTTTTGAAGTGCTAATGCTATTATCTGTTGAAGAATAGGCTACAACAGTTACGGAATATGTATTAGTTCCTTTAGTGGTATAAGTGTAATCCATATTTCCTGAAGTGCTTTCAGTTTCGGAACCATTACCAAACCGATAACCATATTTTATTGCATTTGTAGCAGATGCAGTACATTGAATAATACCAAAACCATCTCCATTAGGATTGTTTTGATCTACACCAACAATATTTATATTTAAAACTAAATTAGTTGGAATAATTTCTACTGGATCTGGTGGAATAATAATTGGATTGTCTCCATTATTACTACCTACACAAGAGTATATGATACTTAGAAAAATAATATTTATAAAAAACAATTTATGTGTTTTATTTAAGAATTTAATCATGTTATTTTTTTAAGATTATTATTTTAAAGTAAAGATATTATTTTTAAAATAAAGAAGAGGTATTTTTTGAATACCTCTTCTTTAAATTAATTCAAATTATTCTGCAATTAAAATGACAAACCAGCCATTTCCATCAGCTCCAACAGTTTTTAAAGACATTTCATTTGCTGATCTAGCTAAAATAGTATAGCTATGGTCACCACCAACATAAAAACCATGGTATCCTTTATCAGAAAATGTAAGTGTTTCAACACCTCCAGGAGCAGATAAACTCCAGCTTTCTGAGAAATCATCTAAAGGGTAATTTTCAAATTCATTATTACCATTTGCTGTCATCCCTTTATCTCCACCAAAATCTTGACTTAAAGGTCCGGATTGTCCGAATACAGTACCATTTGTAACATAAGTAAACGAACCATCTACATTAAATATCATTTTATCATCATAAGCTCCTAATCCGGCTTTGTCATTAGGATTGGCAGCCCACCAAATTGGTTCTAAAGAATTCGCTGGCCCAACTCCAAAATGCCCTGTAGCTTCTGCTTTTATTCTCCAAGTTCTAGAGCTATCTGCAGTTAACATAGTTAATAAATCGGCTGGTGGTGTGTAAACTGCTAAAACTTCAACTTCTATAGTTTTGCTTGCAGTTGTACCTGCTGTTCCAGTTGCAATTATTGTAACAGAATAGGTATGTGTTCCTGTAACACCAAAATTATACGTTTTAGTTCCTGCAGGAGCCATAGATTCGCTACCATTATAAATGTATTTATAGTTTATAACATTATCAGCAGTTGCTGTAAAATTAACGGTTCCAGTTCCATCACCGAATGGGTTATCTGCATCTTGACCAACAATGTTAGCAGTAACTTGTAAATTAGTAGGACTTGTTATTGGTCCAAAATCGTAATCAGTATTATCACAACTAATAAATAGAAGAGATAGTAAAAGAAAAAGACCTGTTAAATTTTTAAAATTTTTCATTTTATATATTTTTTAATTAGCAATAAAAATTACATCATCAAAGTAATATGTTTTTTCACCAGCTGTTGCTCCATCAGTTCCAAAATTAAAAAAGATAGATGCTTTATTATATACCCAACCATTAGATAATCCATTACTTAGTGAAGCTGTTCCAGATGCCTCATTATTAAAGTCGAAAACTAAAGTTTCCCAACCTCCTGTAACAGATGTATTTACTTCTGTTTCACAAGTATGTGTATTATCATTTGCATCTTCAATTTTTAAACGAATAGGTGTTCCAGTATCTGGAGACCATACTTTAACAGACATTTTTGAGTTAGTTAATGTAATAGGAATGTTAGAAGCAAAACCAGTATCTGTACCAATTGTAGTGCCTGCCCAAGTTGTTGCAGTTATAAGTTTAGTAACTTTTGCAACCATATTACTTGCATTTGTAGGATCTACAATAACTGAAGAACTATTATCTCCAAAATCAGTTAATGTATAATCTACGGTTGAACTTTCAAAATCAACAGGAAGATCTATTTGAGTTCCACTACTGCTACCACCGTCATTTATTAACTGAATTTCATCGTAATAATAAACGACATCATCTCCTGCATTTCCAAAGTCAAAGAATGCTACAATTCTAACATAATCGGCAATTGGTGCTGCGCTAAAATCATAGGTTAAAGTTTCCCACCCATTGGCTACCGATGTAACTTGGTCTACTTCAGTTGTTACACTTGAATCAGAATTTTCTAATTTCATTTTCACAACAGCTCCAGCCTTTGGAGACCAAACTTGCATAGATATTTTACTATATGAATTGAAATCTAGTGGAGAACTTACTTCAAAAAATGCACCTGCCCAAGTTTCAGAACCGGCAGTTTTGGTTAATTGAGCAACCTTATTTGTTGTGTTTCCTGTCAGATCAGGATTTGCTACTACCTGTATAGGAGCAATATTTCCAAATTCAGTAAAAGTAGGAGGTGTTCCTTCAAAATCTTCAATCATTAAAGTCATTACGCTGCTTGGTTGTTTATAAAAATAGATATTATCCATAAATGCTGTTCCTGCTGCCCAATTTGAGGCTACAAATTTAAATTGAATAACATTATCTAAAGGCAATTCTTGATCTGTAAAATCGGTTAATGGAATATCAATACTATTCCACTGATCAGCAACTAAATCTTTATGTACAAATTTTTCAGCAGCACCATTTCCATCAATAGGATAAATATCAATACCAGTTACATTGGCAGTCCAAACGTCTAAATGTAAAGTTTCCATATTGGTTGCATTTACTGGTGAACCAAATTGAATTCCTTGATAACTTAGGTTTATGTATTGTAACATACTATCTCCGTTTAAATCAAACATAGCCCAGCTACTACCTTGACCTCCTTGTCCCCAATCTGGGAAATAATCGGTTCCAGCAACATTTGTATATGCATCGCTAAAAATAGAAATTACATCGGTATCTATTCGAGCCATTGGTGTTGCGGCGGAATTGATTGGTTGTAAAATAGCGGTAACTTCAAAATCCTCGCTATACTCTGTGGTTGCAATAGCAGCACTTTTTGCAACTACTTTAATAGTATAAGTGCCTGCATTTTGATAAACATAAGAAACAGTTTCACCAATATTTCCTGAAACAGGTGTGTCATTTCCTGGTTCTCCAAAATATACATCGTAAGTTAAACCATAATCTGCTGTTACAGTTACATTTACCTGTTTTGAAATTGCCTTGTCATTTTCAATAGTAGCAGTTAAGTTTTCAGGTGATTTAAATGATATTTCTATCGGCTTTGTTACTTCAGCTTTTAATCCTGTAATGCCTATTGCTACAATTTTAACTTCATAAGTCCCTTCTGCATAAGTATGCGAAGTAATTTCTCCCTGTTTAATTTTAACGGAATCTGTATTATCTCCAAAGGAAATTTCATAAGAAACAGCTCCTTCACCATTAGGTGTAATAGTAACTAAACCTGTATTATCTTGTGTTACGTTGAAAAGTGCTTTTACATTGGTAGGAGGTACTGCAGTGGTAACAAAATCTGCAGTTCCAAAATCCGCCGTATCAGTACAACTCCAAAAAGCTGTAACTAATAAAATGGCACTTAAATAATATTTTAATGCTTTCATATTTAAAAAATTTAATTTTAGTATCCTGGGTTTTGCGTTAATCCTGAAATATCCACTTCTTGTTGAGGAATAGGAAATACTTCATTTTTACCGGTAACAAAACTATTTATTTTACTTGCTGCCTGACCTGTTCTTACTAAATCAAAAAAGTGAACACCTTCCATAGATAATTCAAAATTTCTTTCGTCCCAAATTGCTTGAGTTAAAGTAGAACCTGTGGCTGTAATTTCATGTGCTGTATCCCCAAATGCTCTATCTCTAACTTGATTTAAATAATTTTGAGCTTTATCATCACTTATACTTCCACGATTATTAGCTTCTGCAGCCATTAGAAGTACATCGGCGTAACGTATTGCTCTATAATTAGTTAAATAATTTAATTCTGGTTGACCATCAGTTTCTCCAGCTCGTGGTATGTATTTATTGTTAAAGTAACCAGTGTTTTTATATCCTTCGGCATAAGAAACTCCTTCTCCGTTATTATAACCTGCATTATCCTCAGCAAATTTTGCCATATTTAATATAGATGCATCTTTACGAGTATCGCCATCTGAAAAAGAATTATATAAATCTTCTGTAGGAACATTAAAACTCCAACCAGAGGCATACGTTGGTCCACTAAATGCACGAGGTCCGTTATGAATAATTCCAAAATTACCTTCAGTTCCTTGAGGTACAAATCCCCAATCGTACCATTTTGAAGCTTTTGTATATTGAATTTCAAAAACCGATTCTGGTCCGTTTTCTCCTGTTTTTAAGAATTGATCTCCATAATTAGGAACTAAGCTGTAAACTCCAATAACTTGCTCTAAAGTGTTTGCCGCATCTGTAAATTTATCTTGATATAAATATACTTTTCCTAGTAAAGCTAAAGCGGCATATTTGGTAGCTCGTCCTTTTTGTGCTTGGCTAGTTGGTAAATTTGCAACTGCATTTTGCAAATCTTTTTCTATTTGTGTATAAACTTCTTCTTTAGGAGCTCTTTGTAAAGTGCCTGAATCTGTAGCTGTAAGCCTTGATTCTGTAAATAAAGGAACATCTCCAAAGAATTTTACTAATTCAAAGTAATAATAAGCTCTTAAAAAGTAAACCTCTCCATATAAGATTTCTTTTCCATCAAAATCTAATTTACTTTTGTTTTCTTCTAAATAGTTTGCACGATTAATTCCTTCGTACATCCATTTCCAAATAGAGGTTAAATTATCATTATTTGGAGTTTGAGTCATGTTATCAATTTGTTGTAAACCAATAACATCGGTTGCGCTTTCTCCTCCACTTAAAGAGTTGTCAGAAGCTATATCTCCAATTAATACATTTAAATAAGTCCATTGAATAGGGTCGTAAGTACCAACAACGGCGGCTTCATAATCGCTTTTAGATTGAAAGTACACATCTGCGGTAATTTCGTAATTCTCAACTGCTTTATAGTCCACGTAATTAGTACAAGCGGGGGCTATAAATAAAAGTGCAATTAAGACTATTATATGTTTAAAATATTTCATGATTTATAATTTTAAAATTTAACATTTACACCTATTGAAAAAATTCTAGGTTGTGGATAGGTTCCTCTATCTATTCCTGTATCCAAAACTCCTGAAGATATTTCAGGGTCATAACCAGAGTAATTGGTAAAAACAAATGCATTTTTTACCTGTGTATAAATTCTTATATGGGTAAATCCTGTTGTTTTATAAACAGATTCAGGCAAGGTATAACCTAATTGAATATTTTTAATTTTAACAAAACTTCCATCTTCAATATACCTATCTGAAGCACGTCTATTATTATTAGTATCAATAAAAGTAACTCTAGGTTCTGTATTACTAGTTCCTTCACCTGTCCATCTGTCTAAAATAGAAGAGAACTTGTTTGTATAGTTAAGGTTTCTGTCGTAAGCTCTATAAATATCTGCGCCAACTGAAGCGTAAGTAAATACATTAAAATCGAAGTCTTTATAGTTTAAAGAAACGTTCCAACCTAAAGTAAAGTCAGGGAATGGATCTCCAATTTTAGTTCTATCATTATCATTTACAACACCATCGCCATTTACATCAGTATATTTTATGTCGCCAGGTTGTGCTCCATTTTGTGTTGCGTGAGCATCAATTTCTGTTTGATTTTGAAAAATTCCATCCGTTTTATATCCATAGAAATATCCTGGAGAAAAGCCTTGTTCAAATCGAGTTAACGGTGTGTAAGGTATTCCATAACCAGCACCCCAAATAAATTTATCTCCATTATTAATATCTTCTACTTTATTTGTAGAAGTAGTAAAACTGAAATTTGTATTTATTTTGAAGTTGTCAGAAAAAGAATCGTTATAGCTTAATGATGCATCTATACCATAACTTTTTGTTTTACCAATATTAGCTGCTGGATAAACAGGCGTACCTAAGTACAAGGATAGCGTTGGATTAAATAATAAATCGCTAACCGTTTTTTGAAAATAATCGGCAGTTAATGAAATTTTACTGTCAAATAATTTTAAATCAAAACCAGCATTGTATTGAATTTGATTTTCCCAACTTACGTTATCATTAGGTATAGATTGCAAAGCGGAACCACTTACAATGTTTCCATCAAATGTATATTTTGGAAAAGTGGTTATTTTTGAAAATTGAGGACTAATATTATCGTTACCAACAGCACCATAACTTCCTCTAAGTTTTAGATAATTTATAACGTTTGATTTAAAAAAGTCTTCACTAGAAACAACCCAACCTAAAGAAGCTGAAGGGAAAAATCCGAATTTATTATTTTTACCAAAACTAGTAGATCCATCAACTCTTCCTGTAAAGGATAATAAATATTTTCCTAAATAGTCGTAATTAATTCTGGTAAAATAGGAAATGTTTCTATTTACATATTGCCAAGATCCAGAGGTTTGAGAAGCTGCATCACCAGTAGCTGCGCTTACATCTGCATAAGTCCAAGAGTTATAAGGAATATCTTCAGCATTTGCGGTAATATTATTTCCTGTGTTTTTTCCTATAGAAGCACCTAATACAGTTTGAAAACTATGATCCTCATTTATTTTAAAATCATAATTGGCATATAATTCATAAGTATAACTAAAATAATTAGTATAAGATTCTGAAATTCTATTATGAGTTGAAGATGTATTTCCGTCAGTATCGGTAGTTACAATAGGAGATAAGTCAGAATTTGCATTGGTGCTATTATGACCTACTCCATAAAATTGAAGTGGTATAAAATTTTTACCATAAACATCAACATAAGTATAACCAAATCTGGAAGTTACTTTAAAATTATCTGCTAGTTTATATTGAAATTCTAATTTACCATTTAATTTATTAGTTTTTCCGGCATTGTAGGTGTTATTTATTAATGCTAAAGGATTTTTAATTTCTTGCGTAATAGTAGAACTTGTTCCAAAATTACCATTGGCATCATAAGGACTTACAGTTGGATCAAAATTTAATGCATTAGAAAGTACACTTCCTATATTATTTTCAGATAAGCTACTATTTTTAATATTTGCATAACTTGTATTAACAATAAATTTAAATTTATCTGTTAAATCTGTATTGAAGTTTGCAGAAAAATTTGTTCTATTAAAGTAGGATTTATCTCCGCTACCAATAACACCATCTTGATTTAAGTAGCCTGCAGATAAATAATAAGTAGTATTTTCGCTACCACCAGAAGCGGTGATATTATGATTTATAATAGGAGCATCTACTATAACTTGATCTTGCCAATTGGTTCCTGTACCTAATCCAGAAAGGTCATTATAAATTAAATTTCCACCTGAATTAACACTAGCTTCATTTAATATTGCCGCATACTCACTAGCATTTAATACCTTTATTGTGTTTACTACAGATTGTACACCATAAGATGAATTAAGGCTAAATACTGTTTTAGTATTTTTTTTACCTGATTTAGTTTTTACAACAATAACACCATTACCACCTTTAACTCCATAAATAGCAGATAATGCTGCATCTTTAAGAACGTTAATAGATTCAATGTCTGATGGATTTAAAGAATTTAAGTCATCTAATGTTTGTGATACTCCATCAATAACCACCAAAGGATCGGTTCCTGTATAAGAAGGAATACCTCTAATTAAAACGGTTGGTTTAGCTCCTGGAGAACCATTTGAAATAACATTAACACCAGCAGCTTGACCTTGTAAAGCTTCTTCTGCTCTAACAGGTTTTAGTTCTTCAATGCTTTTTTTGTTCACTGTTGAAACGGATCCTGAAATCTTACTCACCTTTTGAGTACCATAGCCAATAACTACAACTTCTTCAAGACTTTCAGTGTCCTCTTTTAGTTGAACATTTAAAGCATTGTTGTTAGAAATTGTTACTGTTTTGGTTACGTAACCTAAATAAGAGAATTCAAGGAGATCTCCCTTATTTACATTGGTCACTGTAAAATTTCCATCAAAATCTGTAGAAGTGCCTTTAGTTGTATTTTTTACAATAACAGAAACGCCAGGTAGTGGCATTCCATTAGCATCTGCTACAGTTCCTTTAATTTCAAAAGTTTGTGCAGATACTACAATACCCACTAAACTTATAAAAATTGATAAAACGATAGTTTTCATAAATATAATTATTACTTGATTTAATTTTTATTAAAAGTACTTTTTTAACGTATCGAGTTTAAAAAAAGAACCTATATAAAAATGATACAAGTAATATAAAAGTGTGGGTAACCTTGTAAATTTAAAATTAAACACAATAAATACAGTCTGTTTAAGGATTTTTTAAAAGTTAAAATAAATTAAACTATAACCTTATAGTGTTGTAAATGATGTGGTAATGTTAAGTTTATTTTTAACAATGTAGTAGTGTGTTAAATGTCTAAAATGTACTCAACAAGCCTTAAATTATGTGCTAAATCCATTTTTTTACGTAAACGATATCGTTTTATTTCAACACTTCTTATAGAAATGTTTAATAATGGAGCAATTTCTTTAGTAGATAAATTTAATCGTAAATACGCGCATAAGCGTAAATCATTAGGAGTTAATTTTGGATGTAAACTTTTTATTTTTTTTAAGAAATCTCTATCCGCATCATTAAAAGCTTTAACAAATATCTGCCAGTCACTTGATTTATCAAGATTTTTATTTATTGTTTTTATTACAGATTTAATATCAGAACTTTTATTAGTGGCAAGCAATTCGCTTTTAATTTCACTTAAAAGTTCATTCTTTTTAACAATATTAATTGTGGACATAGATAGTTCCTTTGTTTTGTTTTCAATTTCATTTTGAAGTTTTTCATTTTGAAGGTTCATTATTAATTTTTCGCTTTTTAGTTGCGATAAATTAAAATTGTTTTCTTGCTCTTGTAGTAATTTCTGTTTTTGCTTGGTATAATGTCTTTTATACAAAAAATGAATTAAAAAGATAACTAAAAAAGCAATAATTATATAAAAAACAATCATTAAATTGGATAAATACCAAGGTCTATTAATCTTAAACTTATAGGATGCTTTATTTTGTGAGAATTCATTTCCTATTCTTGCTCTAACTTTAAACGTATATTTTCCGAAAGGTAAATTTTCAAATGTAGTTGAAGTTTTTTGCTCCCAATTACTCCAAGTTGAATTGTAGCCTTCTAGTAAATATTGATAATTTATTTCAATATTTTTGTTAAATTTTAATACACTATAGGTGAAATGTAGGATGTTTTCATTAGAATTTAAGTTATACAATTCATTAATTGCTAAAGGCTCTTTTTTATTGTCTAACTTTTGTTTAAACACCTTATTAAGTACAATATAAAAAGGTTTAGGTTTGTATTTTTCTAAATCTAAAATAGTAAATCCTTCTGTGTTTCCTATTAAATATTTTTCACCTTTTAGGTGTGAAATATTTTCAAATCCAGAAATATACATGCCTGATTTATTAGAATACTGAAGAGGTATTTTTACAATTTTAGGTTTATTGGTTAAGTTTCCATATTTAATAAAAGCAATGTTTCTATTGGTTATTCCCCATATTTTATTGGTATTCTTATCTACAATAAAATTACCAATAATAGGATCATTACCTCTATGTGTTAATGCAGATAGAACGGAATCTTTTTTAAATTGAATATCTTTGGTGTTTTCTAAATCTAAAACACCTTTTTCTGACACATACTTAATTTTATGATTATACTTAAAAATACTTGATTTTATACCAAAGGGTTTATGTGTCTGTTTTTGTTTAACTTCTGTAAAATCCTTATTAATTTCTAACTTAAATAATCCATTATATTCATGGTTTACTAAAATTGTAGAGTCATTAATAAATTCAAAAAAACGACTTGATATATTAAAATGTTTAATTCGGTTATTAAATTGCCATTTACCATCTTTTTTCTTTAATATACTTAGCCCATCATAGTTTCCTTGCAAAAGTAAATTAGGCTTATTAAGTATTTTTTTTATTCTCCAAGTACCTGGAAAATCTGAAATTTTTTCGGCAAAGTCATTTTTTATCAAAAAAGTTCCTGTATTATGACCACAAAATAATTTATTATCTAATTTCTCTAAACACCAAACTTGTCCTTTAGTATTTTTTACCAAGGTAAAAGGATTTGACGTGCCTAATTCTTTAAAAAACAATCCTTGATTTGTGCCTAAATACAAATTATTATTAAAAACTATGGAAGTATAAACGGCTCCAATATCTCCCTTTAAATCATTATATATAGAATAAGGTGAATATAAATTAATTATGTTTATACCATTATCTAAACCTAACCATAAATTATTATTTAAATCTTCAAAAACAGATAAAATGGTGTTATTAAGAAGCCCTTGTTCTTTATTAATTTCCCCAATAATTTCACCTTTTGAATTTAAATGATACATTCCATCAGAAATGGTTCCTAAAACATAACTTTTATCTTTTAACTGCAGGCTACTATATATTTTTTTTTGGGATATTATTTTATCCGCTGAAATATGCCACTTAATTAATTTGTTGTCCTCTAAACTATAAAAAACACCTTTTTCTGTTAGAAATAAGATTTTTTTATGCTTAGTAAATATACCAACGACTTCCGTATTTTTAATTAACTTACTGTCTGTTACAAGAGTAGCTTTTCCGTTTTTAATTTTATAAATACCATCTCCAGTTTTTTGAAAATAAATAGTATCACTTACTTTAAAAATTTCTGCTCTTTTTGATTTTGAATTAATAATTTTGAAAGTTTCATTTTCTAAATCATAAATATAAATTCTATTCAAGGACTGAAATAAGATAAAATTTTCATAATTAATAATATTCCAAAAAGTTTCATCTTCTAATAATGGTTCATTAACTTTTGCTTTAAGCGAATAATATTTTAGAATACCATATTTGTTTTTTATCCAATACCCAAAATCCATATAGCCACCAGTAAATATTTTATTAGACACTACTTTTACACATCTAACAACAGATTTGTTTGGTAAAGGGTAAGTGGTCCAATTTGTTCCATTAAATTCTAAAAGACCTTTATTATTAGCTATATATATGTATTTATCAGAAGATTGAGAAATATTCCAATTTTGATTCCAAGCATTATATTCCTTAGGAGTGTAGCTGGTTATTGGAGGTAACTCTTGAGCTTTTAGATAATTAAAAGCAAAAATAATAAGAAAATAAAATAACGTTTTATTAAACTTCACTGAAAATAAAATTGGTTTTCACAATATTACAAAAATTAAGGAATACTTAAAGATAAAAATTACTTATTCAAAATCAAAAAATAGGTGAAAATTATTTAATAGCAATAAGGTAGAAGGGGCATTAGTTTTGATGCTTTATAAAATTTAATTTAATTAATAAAACAAGTAATTCAATATGAAAATTTTGATTTTACTATTTCTTTTTTTTACGTTTTTCAATAGCGTCATCCATTTTTTTATCCATTTCTTTTTTTAAATCTACTGCTTTTACATATATAGAGAGTTTATACCGAATAGCATACAATATTAACATTATTACTAACAAAAATGGCAATGTGTAAACAAATTCTACTTCGTCTACATTGGAAGCACCATCATTTAAAACAGAAATTAATTGAAATAAATATACCGAAATTGGTATTATTAAAACGTGTACCCACCAGTGTTTGTTGGTGGCAAACCAAATTAACAACAATAATAAAGGAACAAACTTACTAAGTAAGGAATATGTATAAGTTTGTACAGATTTATAATAACCAGAATCTAAAGTCCCTAAAAAGGTTTCATATACTTTAGTCCCAGATGGCATGCTTTTGTAAATATAAAGTAAATACGGCGTAGTAGCTATTAAAATAATAACAATACTACTAACAATTAAGGAGGTTCTTTTATTATTCATTGGTTAAAAACTAATGAGGGGTTAAATTTTACTCAAATGTAATAATTTTTTTTTAAAAGTAAAGTTATTACAAAAAAAAACCACAATTTATTAAATTGTGGTATATGTAAAAAAGTTCATATGCGAAATTTATCCTCCGCGAGGAATTTCAATATCAGCTTTTCTAATAGCTTGGTGATCATTAGCGGTGTAACTTAAAACAGTTACTCCTACAAATGCGGCAACCAAAAGCACACCGAAAATTAATTTTAA
>DGOU01000182.1 GCA_002390165.1 Lutibacter sp. UBA4458 | reverse complement strand
TGATTAGTTGTTGCCTGATTTTTCGAAAGAATTTTATCATTTGCTATTAGTTGTTCATAATGAAGGCTAACGGTTGGTTACATGAGCCGTTTTAATGGCTTATATACGTTGTTGGCTTTAGTTTTTTGCAAATTCAATTAAAGGAATAATATTTCCATTATCAGCTTCCCTTAGTGAATTTATATATTCTTTCCTTATTTCGTCAGCTCTGACCATATTCGATTGGTGCCACGTAAAGGCCTCCTGCTCAAAAATTGATTCCATTATTATATCTGCCAGAATTCTTGAATGTCTTCCATTCCCATTGGGAAAACAATGAATAGAAACTATTCGATGTTTAAATCTGATTGCAATTTCTTCAGGTGAATAAGTTTTATTCTGAATCCAATATTTTGTATCGTCTAATAGATTTTTTAATTCTACTCCAATTTGGATCCATGGAATACCAATGTTTTTTTCAGTCCTTCTAAAACCACCTGCCCATTTCCATACATCGCCATACATTCGTTTATGCAAATCTTTGACAAATTTTTCTGTGAGTATTTTTTCGGGTTTCAAATTTGCATGAATGGTCCATTCAACCGCTTTTTCAATATTCAGTTGTTCAAATTCGTCCAGTTCACCTTGGGTAGTAATTGTTTTTATTTTCAACCCTTCCTTTTCCTCTTCTTCTAATGGTGTTTGACCACTCTCATAGTTTAAATCTAATCCCATAGGTGTCTAGGCATTTCATATTTTAATTGCTGTGTTTTATTTTCAATAGCTTTTCTTAAACGTTCAGGCGTGTTTTGCTGATCTTCAAGTGCCATATTGTTAGAAGTAGTTTTAACTATTTCTATTGCAACTTCTTTTGCTCTTTTCTCAATGGTTTCTTCAATTGAACCATCAAGAGGAATAAAACCATAAACAAATTTCATATTTAATGCTCTTGCTGCTTCTTCCATACTTTTAATGGATATACTTTTATCACTCTCTCTTTTCTCTAAAGCATCAGCACCCTGGGATGTAATTCTCAACCTCTCTCCAAATTGACGTAAAGACATTTTTAGTGCCATTCGGATGGTTTTGATCCAACCAGTTTCAGGTACAGGATGATTGAACAATACACTAAATGCTTTCAGCTTTTTATCTATTTGCTCTATTAGTAACTTTTGCTTTAAATCTTTCATACTGTAAACTTATACGTTGTCATATTTCATACAAATATAAACATATATATTTATTATAAATTATATATATCAATATATAAATTGAAAATATATTTAAAAAAATGAATTTACACTTCTTTTAAAGTTAAGCGAATAGGTAAGTGATCACTAAATCCGTTTGGATTAAAATCACTTTTATTTGGTCTTGAAAAACGGATTGCTTTTTTATAAGCTCCTTTTACTAATTCTGGGAAATCAACTATTTCTACCGTATCTATTTTAAACGAATGGGTATTACTTTGACTTAGAATACTTTTAGAAACCAAAAACTGATCTAATATATTTACTTCACTACCCCAAACATGTGTACCTTTATTTTGATCAAAGAACTTATACATTACATTGTAAAAGAAATGATTCTTTGCATTCATCACTTTCTTTTTAATATTGGTTGATTGCAAGTATTTTGTAATTGATTTATCATAAGGATTATCATTAAAATCACCCATTAAAAGAATGGAAGTTTCGTTACCAAGTTCTTCATGAATTCTTTCTACCCAATAGGACAAGTTTTCGGCAACCATAATTCTGAACGGTTCTGATTCTAATTGACCGCCAGATCTTGATGGCCAATGATTTAATATTAAAACTAAGGTGTTTCCTGAGAGGGTATTAAGTTGTACCTGGAATAAATCTCTTGTTGGGTTTCTTTTTGTTATGCGAAGTGAAAATGTTTTCGGGTTTTGGTTGTACTTATCACTATCGTAAATAAGAGCGGTATCAATACCTCTTTTGTCTTCTCCATCTATAATAGCAAAAGTGTAATTTCTGCCTAATAAAACATTTAATTTGAGAGTCAAAAGTTCCAAAACATGTGCATTTTCAACTTCACAAACTCCTAATATATCCGGGCCATTATTATTGTTGAATTTAGCGATAATAGAAGATAAATTATCTATTTTTTGATCTAGAATAGCTTGTGTCCATCCTACTAATTCTGATTTTAATTTATTATTTAGAAATTGACTGCGTCTTGGTGAGTTTTCAATGTCGAATAGGTTTTCCAGATTCCACCAGTAAATATTGTGATTTTCCATGATTTATAGATTTTTAAATAAAAATTTCTTAAAACCAATCATTTCTGCAGAAGATCTCCATCTGAGGTTGATGGGTCGGTGATTACAGACACAATCATATTAAATACACCAATAAGAACTCTTTATTTAATTATAATTTTTCACTTTCTAATTTATTTTAATCTTAAGGCCAAATACCAATAAAAAAATGCTTCGGGGTTACTCTTCTTTAATTTATTAAGGCGCGTTTCAAAGGGTTGTTCTATTACCCAATCAGCTACCTCCATTGGATTGTTAAAGTGAAAGATTTTATTTGAGCCAGTTTTTAACATTACTGCAATATATGCAGCTTTAGCTGCTGGCACCATAGCACTTTCGATATGGAAGTTTTCCGAAAAAATATAATTTTTAATATTCTGAACTCCTTTTTGGATTTCGTTATAATCACCTATACCGGATTTACCTCTTGTTCCCATAAGTAGTGCTGTTTGAAAAATATCGTTTAACACATCTCCTTCATTTAATTCTGTTAGCTCCCTATATGTTAATTCTGTTTTTGCAAATTGTGTAAATACTTCTGAAACAATTGCCATATCTTCTATCATATCAAATAAGTGACCAACATCAAATAACTGTTTTATAATCTCAACTTCTTTACCTCTTCCATAAGGTACTCCTGTTGTGTTGGGCGCAAAAGCAGTTAATTTATCTCCTAATATAGCTTCGGGAATTGGTACTGTAACTTTAACATTTTCATCCTCTGATTTTAAAAATGGTGATTTGATTTCAATATCGTTGGTATGTTTTCCGTAATGGCTTTTTTCATAGAGTACATCCAATAAAATATATTCTTTTTCAGCTCTGGCATTTGTAACTGGTTTGTAATAGAACTTGTAATGCTCTTTTGCTATATTGGATTTTGATTTACGTTCGTTTGTTTTATATTCCAAGAAATCAGAACCGTTCAAAACAAGATCCAATATCTCTTTCATATTGTCTGGTTTCTTTGAAACAATGATATCTATATCAATAGAGAATCGTTTCGGCTCTTTGAACAACAGCATTAATGCAGTACCTCCTTTAAAAATGAATTCTAAGCCACTGTTTTGAAGATGCTCTAACAAATACAATGCACGTACCACCTTTTCGACCAATATTGGGTCTGATTTGTGCTGTCCTGCAACTTCTAGTATCCATTTTTCTTTTAGTGAATCCTTATAAATCATCTTTCAAAGATTTGGCAGTAAATAGGCGTTATTGCCATATCTTTACTTCATTATTAATAAAATCTTCTATCTCAGTTCTCTTATTTCTTCTACTGGCATATCTCAACATTTTAGTATTATTAACATTGTATTTATCGAATGCTGTTTGGTATATTCTTTTTAATTCTGCTCCTTGCTGTGCTGCAAAAATTACTGTATCGCAATAAATATCTACTAATAGTTTTTCTAAGGTTTGAGTCACTACCTTATTAATTTTTTGAGTAGGTGCTTCCGTTGTTAAACGTGTAATAATGATAGGTTCATTTGCATTAACCACGTATTTGTTTATTATTTCTTCTGATGGGTTTAAAAATACTTCTCTTCCTTGTTCCTTTAGTGTATAAAAAACGGACTCCATAACTTCTTTTTCTACCTCTAGAATTGTATAAAATCTAAACGGTTGATGCAGCATAAATTCATTTAACCATTTTGTTGACCATAGGCAGGTATCAATAAATGGAAATTGATTGTAAATTTTACCCGACAGGTATTTTAGTGATCGACTAATTTCTGGAATAAACTCATTCCCTTCCTTTTTAGAAAATGAATATAAGCCTCTACTCATTCTATATAGCACTCCTTTGTTTACCAGTTCGTGTATTCTCCAATCAACCGTTGCGCGCTTGACATCTTCATCAAATTGCTTATAAAAAGTAATAATATCACTCACACTTACATTTTCTCTGTTTGAAAATGCTTTTTTAAGTTCATTAATATGGAAAGTTTTAGTAGCGATACTATTTATGTTTTTACAAATATAATAAAAAACAAAGATTTGGCAACATATATATTTACTGCCAAATCTTTGAATTAATTTCTTTTATCCCTACTCTCCTTATCAAAAGCAATTAAATTAAAGAGTTGTCGCATTCGAGATCGAACGCGATTGCCATATCTTTCCTCGAGTTCCTGGGCGTTGAGGTTGGTGGTGGCGTGGGTTTTTGTATAGTTGTTGGTTGCTCGTTGTTGGTTATTAGAATCAAAGAGGTCGTAGCGTGAAAGGAGTATTTCACCCATGACATTGCAATCTTTACCAAAATGTCTGCCTATTGGTTCTACACCCAGATCATCAAAACAATAGAAATTGTTAGCGCCGTATTGCTCAATTATTTTGAATCCGATATTATTGAACTGGAAAGTGAGATTTCTTGCCGGAATTATTTCATATTTTTTAATATGGGGTACAAAATGTGGTAATAACTTCATTAAACTTGTTTTTCCACACCCTACTGGCCCGGATAAAAGTATTCCTTTGTGGAGGTCTATTTTAAGTTTTTTACATCCTTCCTTATCTTGAATCATGTAGGTACATAATTTTAGTAAAATTTCTTCATCTTCTTTATGGATTTTAAACTTTTTTCCAAATAGGAGTTTACCTTTATGATTAAGATAGTGGAGAATTTTTTTAAAATCGTATTGAATTATATTCCCGTTTATTTCGCCTAATTGGTATTGGGAGGAGCCTTCGGTGATGATGTGGGGTGTTTGGGTTTTCATTTATAATCTTATATTATTGTTATTTTATCTCTCTTTTTTACTTGTCTAAAAAAGAAACAAAAAAAGACACCCTGCTTTTTCAGCGATCCACATGCGACTCAATATCTAAACGGAAAGAACTCACATTCTTGTTTTGTAAACAATAATGTTCAAACAGCTTTCCGTTTTTTACGACATCTTCATCGAGTGGGTGCCCCGCTTGCAAAAGCTAAGGGTCAAAATATTCATACTGACTTTTAAAGGTAGTTACTGTGTATATTTTGAATTTTTTACCGAATAATAGTTTGCCTTTGTGGTTGAGGTAGTGAAGGATCTTTTTAAAATCGTATTGAATTATATTTCCGTTTATTTCGCCTAATTGGTATTGGGAGGAGCCTTCGGTGATGATGTGGGGTGTTTTGGTTTTCATATTAGTTATGCTGACATTTGTCTTTTAATTTTATTCCTAATACTTTTATTTAATTCATTTTGCCTTGATGCAAAACGAAACAAAAGATCAAGGCTGATTTTAATTTTCTGTGCCTTATTTCTAGAAATTTTTTATCCGCCGCAGCCTAAGGTGTTTCACTCACCGACTGCTCCTGCTTCCATTTCGCTAAAATTTTATGGAAGGCAATACGAAAATTTAAATAGGTCCGTTTTAGATTTTTAGATAAATTATAGTTGTTTGACATAGTTTTGTTTTTGGTTATAGTGTGAGGTAGTTTGTTGTTCATTACTTTATTTGTTTAATCTTTTGACTACGCGCATTGTGATATTTAGATTTTATTTATGAGATTGCTTCGCTCCTACCTATGACAACTATAAAAATCATTTCTTTTTTTAAGATAAAAAAAGAAAGAAAAAAATCTTTTCCTGGCCAAGGTCTTTGCTGCGCACCGGTCACCGATGCCTGTTTATTAAAGGTAATAATAAAACTATCTCATGCTCCTTTATTTTTGTTCTTAACTTTGGTTATTGTGACCTAATCCTGCAGCCAGGACTGGTTCGCTTAGTAACATTTTTGAATATATTTTGATTCCTGTTACGAAGCAAGCTTCATTGAAAATACGATCCTGATTGTCATCAACTCATAGGAGGATATTGTAAAAAATTCTTGGGCTCCGCAATGACGTTTTATTTGACCTCCGGGTTATGAATCCAACACTCATAATGGTTCATTGTAATTTTTATTTTTGGTTGTTTTCAGGTTGTCCTGATTTTGGCTATGTTCTTTTTTTGTTTCTCTTGAGTCTGCTTGGGATATTTTTTTTATCTCTTCAGCTTTTATCATCCAATTGTGAGCTGTGGCATGCCAATCCACAATTTTTGTTTTTCCGCCTATTTTCCATCCAATACTTTGGTAATGGTTGTAAAATTTTTTTGCTTCAAGAATTGGCCAATTTTCTTTTTTAAAAAAATCAATAACTTCATTTTTATTTTTGGGCTTGTCTAGTTTATTAAAGTTTATATTGTTTTTTATAGTTTCTTTATGTTTGTTTATAGATACCAGCGCTTGTCCACTGCTTGTCCCGATATTGGTATGGTACTGGTACATAGCTTGTCCAGTACTTGTCCCAAATTTGTGCATCTTAATTCGGCTTCCTCGATATGGATTATGAGAAGGAATATACAGCAGATATTTCCAATGACTTAATTCTTTTATGCAACGATGATAGGTAGTTTTAGATCCAATTTTTGAAAAACTCATCACTTCCTCACGATTGACATAGAATTCTTCTGGAAAATGAAAGTTATTCCACAATTGGAATAGGGCTACATATAAACTGATATGTGTTGGATTTAAACGACTATCTTTTGAGAATTGTAGAAAGACTCCGTTAAGGTGTTTTATGTAGTTTATTTGTTGCATTTTATTTCATGATTCTTTGGTTTTATACTATTTATTTGTGTTCTTTTTCTTTTTTCGGATGAAAAAAGAAACAAAAAAATCTTTTCCTGTCCAAGGCATTTGCTACGCACCATTCATTCTCATGCCTTCATGCTCTTTTTCGTTAACACGAAACGCAATTCCGGCACCTCATTCATTACTGCTACGGACAGATATGTAAACCTCAACTTTTTTGTTTCAATCCTGGTTTTTAAGATTTCAAAGAAGGCAATAAGAAATTTTTTATTGTAATTCGTTAAATGTTAATACTTATTATGAATTCGGTTTTGTTCCATTACTTTGATGATTTCATCATAATCATAGTATATAATTCCACCAACTTTGGTGTAAGGGAGTGTTCCATTTATTCGCAAGTTTTGTAGGGTGCCAGGAGAAATACTTAAGAGTTCTCGGATTTCAGGAGATTTTAACCATTTTTTAGGTTGGATTCCGGAACTGTTTTGTACTATTTCTTTAAATTCTTCTAATAGCTCATGTTTGAATTCATGAAGATCTTCTGTTGTAATGATGGTTGCTGCCATTTGTAAATGATGTTTAAGATTAATATAAGATCAATAAGGAGGTTCCGCATCAAGTGCGGAACAACTTAAAGAAGCTACCATATCAAGCTATCGCTCTCTATGGTAGTTCTTACGTTGATTTGACTTTCGTTTTACAAAATTGCAACAGTTTGATTGATTTTATTCCATAGTCGTTCCCAAGGTGGGTGATTTTTTATATCTTTTTTAATGGACTAAATTGGTTCAATTTAATACTAAGTCAAAAATTTTATAAGTCTATTTATTATAAAATTTATGATAAATAATAAAGTTTTGAATTTCCCACCTTGGGTGAAAGTTGGCAAATCTATTTAGGTTTAGGAAGGCAAATTCAAGAATTATATTTCTTTATCAGACAGAGTATTAGAGCAGAAATTATTTATCAAATTTATCCATAGAGTTCATCAAAGATTCTTTAAGGTTATCCATAAATATTGTTTTATTTATTTTTCGAGACCTAATCTCTATTGATCTATGGTAATAATTTCCTAAATTAATATTAAACATTTTTTCAAAAGCTGTGGCAATCTCTTTGATGCCTGTAGTTCCATTATTTATTGCTCTACTACTGTGAAGTGCATAGATTAATTCTGTTAGATTAGCTTTTGAAGATGTCCAATGCATATTTGATTTTAAATAACTTTTTTCTGCAAGTTGAGGTTTTATATTCTGTAAGTTATTTAATTTTTTTTGTAAATAAATCATCAACAAATCGAAGCCTTTTAGTTTCCCTAATAAAATATCATGTGAAGTACTAAAATCTGCAGAAAGATAATAAATGTTTGTGTTTGTGAAATTTATTGAATTAATTCCTGATTTTGTAAAGTACAATTCATCTAAATAGAATCTATCTTCTTTAATGTATTGAATAAAATCAACGTTATAAGCATAAAATTTATTTACTTTCTTAATTTTTCTTTTTACATATTTTTCTTGTTCCTTTCTATTTACTTTAGGATATACATTTTCAAAAGATAAAACTTCACAATAAAATATTAAATTCGACAGAGGCACTACTTTAATTTTTTTATGAAAATTAATTTCTTCCTCCATGTTTTTGAATGAAGAGTTGTAGATAATTTGATTTAACTCTGAAAGAATATTACTACAAGTAGTAATAGCTAATTTAGCCTCTTTAGTTATAGTATATTTTTCATTTTTTATTTCATTCAGCTGTATATCAAAGTGTTTTAGTAATTTTTTAAATTTCATAGGCAATTTATTTATATTTAATCTGCATTTATTTCAAAGTGAAATAAATCTCAATTGGAGTGATAAAATATCTATGTAATTTTGGATGCAAGTAAGATTAAGCAATAATTATGCCTAATATGTTAAAGTGTGTTAAAAATTAAAAACAACTAACTATAAAACAAGCTGATAGCTAACCATTTTGGAATAAGTAAATATAAAATTTTAATTTATAATTTCTTTTTTTTGAAGGAATATTTCACATGATAAAGACATTCTATTGGTCTTGTAATTTTTATTTTTATTGAAGTTGATAGAAATCATTTTACCATAGTTACCATATTGCTCAAGCGTATTTAATAACTTCAATATTTGGTTAAAAGACCCTTTTACTTTAAAAGTATATGTTTTTAAAATAGCATCATTTTTAATTACTTCATGAGGTTCATTAAAAGCAATAATTTTTAAATCATTTTTTGTAGCAAAGGAGTTCATGATTTGTAATAAATTATTTTGAAAAGAGCTTTCTGCGGTAATTTTATTCTTTTCTAAAATAGAATCATAATATACATGCTGTTGTTTTAAATAATTAATCTGCTTTGGTAAATTAGAAAGTAGTTGTTTTTGATTCATTAATGCATTGTATTTATGCTTTGCCTCAAGCGTATTGGAAATTGAAAATTGATAGGTTAGCCAAAGTAAAATTACAAAACCAGAAATTAGGGCAATATTTTTTTGTTTTAAACTCATTCTGACAATGTGATTTTCAATTGAAACTCTGTAATTGTTTTTTTACCAGTTCCGTATTTCACTAGAGTGACAACATCTATCCAGTTTTTCTGTTCCAAAAATGATATCCATTTAGAAAAAGCGATCCCATCAAATGATTTTCCTTTAATTATTATTTGTTGGGCTTGATACAGAATTTCCTTACCATTTTTAACGTTTTTTAAAAGAGGCTGATAATTCATCTCATTTAAAAGTATTTTACTAGGAATAGAGGCCCCTATTTTATCTAAATACAAGGATACCTTTGAAGATTCAGAAGCGGTAATTTCATCAACAATTTTTTTCTTCTTTTCCACTACCTCTTTTAAGGATAGTAAATTATTCTTATAATTTTCATTGACTTCTATTTCACTTTTTAAAACATTTATTTTATCTCTATAATTTGTAAAAATTATAAAATTGACAAGTAATAATGTAAAAATGAAAGCCAAACCAATTTTTAAGCCTAGATCAAAAGTTTTTATTTGAGTAAATTTATTTTTTAATTCAGCAGTTTTTTCAATAAAACTTCTTTGTGTAAATGTTTGATTAGTATAGTAGCTTAATATCCCTGCCAACCCTAAAACATAATTATTATTTATTTCTAAATCATTTATGGTATAATCTTTCTGAAACTCTGCTTCAGTGCTTTTAATATCAATAAGTTCATTATTATTTATTGATAAAAATGCATTTGAAGTATAAAGTTCCTTTTCATCTACAAAAGGTAATAATTGAGTACCTATCAGGTTACCTAAAGAAAAATCAATTATATTTAAATTTGCATCCTCATATTGTTTTATAATACTATCAACATAATCTTTACGGCAAATACTTATAAATGTATCTGTTTCATTTTGGTATGTCTCATAATAAAAATCATTGCTATTTAGATTTGGAAAAGCCGTTTGTACCGCTTTAAGAGCATCTAGTTTACCAACAACAGATTTGGTTAGCACCTGTTCATTATTAATAATCAAAAATAGGTGCTGGATTTTTTTAAAAAACTTGAACAGGTCATTTATCTCTATACAAAACCCTTTTTTATCGATAACAAATTCACTTTTTCGTTTTTTTAGAAAAAGAAAATTAATTTGGGGTTTTTGTTGCACGGAGATATATTCAACTGCACAATACAATTTCCCTTGAATACTATTTTTAATAGTTTTTATGGACATAAAACGATGTAAATTGACTTTAAATAACTATTGTTTTATTTTTTTAAATCATAAATAATAGCTATTCAAATCATTAACATTCAAAATATCTAATATTTATTCTCCGAATAATACTCAAATAAATTCAATCAAAATTGTGGTTTAA
>DGOU01000094.1:10335-18760 GCA_002390165.1 Lutibacter sp. UBA4458 | reverse complement strand
GGATATAAACTTGCTAATTTACGTACCGCAGCGTCTGATTGTACACGAACAAAATTTTCGTAATTATCTACATCAAATGCCGCTTTAAAAGTGTCATTAACTTTCCAAACCAAAATGGTACTAATCATTATTGGGTTTCCTAATTTATCATTTACTTTTACTCGTTCGCTATCAAAGTTGCTTGCTCTTAATGAAATTCCTCTTTTTCTATAAAATGGATTTGCCCAATAAAATCCGTTTTCTTTAACGGTACCAATATATTTTCCAAAAAGTAAAACAACTTTTGAAGTATTTGGATTTACTAAAAAGAAGCCAGGAATTGTTAGTATAAATAAGAATACAAAAGCTAAAACCCACATAGATGAATTAACTAAACTATAAATTCCTCCTGCAATAAGGAGAATTATTACGAATAACATAAAATAGCCATTCGATACTTTTATTATTTTTTCTTGTGTCATAATTATAATTTTTAAATGATATTAAAATGATATCATAAAGATATAAAAAATAATTTAATTATTATCAAAAAAATAACAAATTATCTTAGTAACTTTGTTTAAAATTTTAAAAAATGAAATCCATAAAAATAATAGTTGTTTTAGGTGTTTTTTTAATGTCTTATTCTTTAGTACATGCAGAAAATATAGATTGGGGAAAAACGGGACATAGAACTGTTGGTCAAATTGCTAATCAATATTTAAAAAATAAAACAAAGCGAAAAATAGCAGAAATATTAGATGGACAAAGTTTAGCGGAAGTGGCAAATTTTGCAGATGATATAAAATCGGACAGAAAATATAGTAAATATTATACTTGGCATTATGTAAATATGCCTTTTGATGTGGATTATCAGAATTCTGAAAAAAACCCAAAAGGAGATTTAGTTACTGGTATTGCAAAATGTAAAGAAGTAATAAGCAATAAAAATAGTGCTAAAGAAGAAAAAGCATTTTATTTAAAGTTGCTAGTGCATTTAATAGGAGATATGCATCAACCAATGCATGTTGGCAGAAAAGGAGATAAAGGAGGTAATACTATTCAGGTACAATGGTTTGGACAAGGAACAAATTTACATGCTGTTTGGGATGCAAAAATGATAGATTTTTATAAAATGTCCTTTTCCGAAATGGCTAGTAATGCAGATGAGCTTACTAAGCAACAAGTTAAATTTATTCAGCAAGGAACCGTTGTAGATTGGATTAATGACACGCATCAGTTCGCAATAAAAGTATATGGTACAGCAAAAACAGGCGAAAACTTAAGGTATAGATATATGTACGATAATTTTGGATTAGTACGTTCTCAGTTGCAAAAAGGAGGTATTCGTTTAGCTAAAGTTTTAAATGATTTATTTAGTTAAATTATAAGTATTCCATCGCCGTCTTTCACGAACCAACATAGATTTAAATTTGTGAGGAATATCAATTTTTAAATGCATGACTTTAAAAGTTTTTGGATGTAAGAATTGAATTTCGGAAGCACATAAAAATAATCCTTTACCATTATGATTATTTTTAGGATTACCATAAATTTTATCGCCTAAAATTGGATGACCAATATTTGCTAAATGAATACGAATTTGATGGGTTCTTCCTGTTTTTGGAGCAACTTTTAAACAGCTTAAATCTTTAAATTTTAAGGATTTTACTATCTTAATAATTTCAAAAGTTGTTTCTGCTGGTTTATTGTCAACCTTTAAATCTATTTTTTGATTTGTGTGTACTTTTCCAATAGAAATTGTACAATATTTTTTTTGAATAGTATGGTTCTCAAATTGTTTGCCCAAAGCTATTTGAGCAGTTTTTGTTTTGGCAATAACTAAAATTCCTGAGGTTTGATTATCAATTCTATGAACGGGAGTTGGGTAAAGTAAAGCATCAAGTTGAGAACTTTTAGTTACATTAAAAGGTAATGCATTTACCACCGTTTTAAATTGATTTCCGCTAACTGTTAGTCCGGCAGGTTTGTTTATTACTGCCATATAATCATCTTCAAAAATAATAGGTAATTTGCATTCATATATTTTAGGAATAGTTAAAGGGTTTTCTAGTAATTCTAATTTTTGCCCGAAGTTAATCCAAGTTGCGGTTTGTCCCTTATCGCCATTTACTAATATTTGACCTCGCTTAATTGCTTTTTTTATACCAGCATTAGAAGGAATATAATTATAAAATATTTTTGGAGCATAATCTTGCAATCGCATATTTTTAATGCCTTTTGGTACAATATGCGAATGAATTGTTTTAATGCTATTAGTAATTTAGGTTAGTTAATTTGTTATTATATAAAGTAAAGACGAATACTTTTGTTTAAAGTTACAATTGCAACTTATTAAAATTCATAAAATAATGTTAAATGTAAATTAGTGATAATCAATTGAGTATTTAAATTAATTGTTTTTTATGTAGTAAATCAATAACCTCTTTATAATCAAACGATAAATTTAATTTAAACGATTCTTTAAAAGTAAACCAGCCAAAACTTTGAACTTCTTCTTCTTGAATTTTAATTTCACCAGACCAGTTTCCTAAAAAACGATAATAATTTCTGTCTTGCCAAACTCCTGTTTTAAGGATTTCTGTAGGTTTAAAATCTAAATTACATTCTTCTTTAACTTCTCTAATTACATTTTGCTTTGCAGTTTCTCCTTTTTCTGCTCTTCCGCCAGGACAGCCCCAAAATTCAGGATAATTTTGTGTGTAATTTGATCGTTGTAAAAGTAATATTTTTTTGTTTTGAAGAATAATTCCCGAGGCCGCTAAAATCATTAGTTATTGTTTAATAATTCCTAAAGTGGCAGTTTGCCCAGTGGTTAAATTCCATTCTTTATCGGATAGTAAATTTCCATTTTCATCATAAACACTAAATTCAGCGGTATTTGGACCGGAAGTGCCTTGGTTTAAAGCTTGAAAATCTATTCTATTGTAACCATCTTTTAATTTTACATATAAAACAAAATAATTACTTTTTAATCCAATGTTGTCGCTTATAACTTGTTGATTTAAATACACTTTTATTCTATCTCCATCTATATAACTATGATCGCGAGTTTCAATTTTTACTGTGCTACTTCTGGTAGTAACGGTACCTAAACCGTAAGTGCTTGCTAAACGTTTATGTGTAACATCTTTATTATTCCAATATTTTACGCCAATAATATCTTTATCTTCTGGTCTGTTTTCCAATAACATATTAGAGGTGTTATTTGTTGAATACTTTTTTAAATTTTCATTTATAGCCTCGGTATTTATTTTATTGTTTGTATTAAAATTTATATTGGCATTTGGGCTTATTCTGGTATTTGAAGTATTAGCGTTTAATTTATTGGTGGTAGTGGTTACACCAACTTCATTATTAATAGTTTTTATACTATCGGACTGCGAAAACAAGGCGATAGAACTACAAGTTAGAATAACAGTAAAAATTAATTTTTTAAAATGTTGTGTCATAAAACTTTTAATAGAAAAACAAATGACAACAAATAAGATGCCAATAATTTTAATAGGAAGTAAAAATACTAAAAAAAGCCACTATGATAATAGCGGCTTTTTATTAATTGTTTGTTAAAGTGCTTATTTTAATAACTTAAAAATTTTAAAGTATTATAAATGCTGTTTTTATCTTCTACTTTCAAAATATAAATTCCTTTTGGTAGATTAGTTATCGGAATTTCTTTTTCTATTTTAGAAGTTTCAAATACTTTTTGACCTAATAAATTATAAACCTCCACATTTTTTAGTTCAGTTAAATTTTGAGTGTTTTTGAAATACAAAGTATTATTGTTTACATAGAAGTTATTAGCTTCTATTATTTCTGTAGAAACAGCTAGAGTTTCATTATTATATAAAGTTGAAACTTCTGAGCTTGTAAACGCTTTGTTATAAATTTTAATATCATCAATGCTGCCATTGTAAAATCTAGTAAAATTACCATTACACCCTATGATTAAATTATTTGAATTAATAATACTACCAGTGTACGTGGTGCTTTCAGAAACATCTAAAACACCATCTATGTATATACTTACACTTTCTCCACTTTTAAAAACTGTAGTTATGTTGTGCCAATCAGTATCATTTAAATCAATAGATCCTCTGTTTTCGATACCATTACCAGCTGTAAATTCAAACCAACTATAAGAATCTCCATCACTGCCAGTACCTAGACCATAAGATGGTTCAACTCCAATAGATCCCATATATTTGGAAATCATATACTTTCCATCGTTTTGAGCATTATGTTTTGTCCAATAAGAGATTGTATATGATTCTCCAGTTTGTACGTTTACATTTGGATTATCTGTAATAGAAATATAATTGCTAGCGCCATCAAAATAGTAAGCACTATTTGTATTACCAAACCTATCGGTTGTTAAAGTAGCTCCATTTACAGTTCCATTATTTTCATTCCCACTCTCATCATTAGCATTTCCGTTAAACGGATAATAGGCAACTAAATTACTAGCCTTAAATTGTTTTTCTGAACCATAATATTTAACCCCATCAAAGGCTACCCAAGTTCTGTAATAGTATAATTGGTCTTGTGTTAGGCCAGTGATATTATCACTATAAATACCTAAACCAGTTGCTGCATTGGTTACAGAAGTTGCTGTGGTTACATCAAAATTAGGCGTAATGGCATAAACAAAACCTCTGGTTATGGTATTTGTGGTTTCTGCAAAAATAACTTCACCATTTAAGGTTACTAATGTTGGTTGTTGGTTGGTAGTAGCATTTGTAAAAACATTTGTTAATGCTTCGTGTGCACCAGCATCTATAGTTATATTAATGGTTCTGTTGTTTCCAATAATATCAATTATTGGTGTATCTACATCAGTAGGATATAAAGAATTATCTCCAAAATTAATAGCTACAGATTCTGGATTAATATTCCAATTGGCATTTAATATTTCATTTAATTGTGCTGGTGTGGTTGTATTACCTTTAAAAGTAGTTGGATTTGTAAATCTTGGATAATTTTCACCAATAATGGCTCCATTATTTTCACCGGATAAACTAATGTTAGTTCCAAAAGGAGTTAAGTCTTGAACTAGGTTGTTCTGTAAATACGTATCAGCAAAAGAGGTAGGAACACGAACTTGGCTTATAGTAATTTCGTTTCCCCAAATAATACTATTCTTAGCGCCTCCATTAAATAGGTAAGCACCATAATTACCTTTATTGTTTGTAACTACACAATTAATAAGGGTTCCTAAAGATACATATGCTCCTGCTCCATCTAAAGATTCATTATTTGTAATTACGCAATTTATAGCTTTTGGATCTCCAATACTTCCACCTAAATAAATACCGCCACCATAACTACCTGCTGAATTATTTACAATATATGAATTGTAAATATTACCACTTGTACTTATAGTTAAACCACCTCCATTTTCGTCAGCTTGATTTGAATAAATTTTACAATTGTATATTTTAAATTGTTTTCCGGCAGATATTCCTCCACCGTCTCTGGCATAATTATTACGAACTGTGCAGTTTCTAATATAAACGCCATAATAACGAGTATCTATAGTATTAATAAAAATACCTCCACCAACATATTCATAAGTTCCAGAACCATCTGCATAGCCTTTTTCAATAATAAAGCCATCCATCTCTGTATCTGGATTTGTATTAAGAAAATACACAACATGATAAGAGTTATCAGTATCAACACCTTGTGTACCAATATCACCACTTAAAATGGTTTCATAAAGTTCAGGATTTCTTGTTCCTCCTCCAGTAGGGAAACCTCCAAATAATTTTTTATCTCTAGGAATATTAAAAGAAATAGTTCTATCGGTAGTCGCCGTTGGGTAATAAGTGCCTTGTGCTACATTTATAGTGGTGTTTGTACCAATATTAGTAATGGCAGTTTGTAAATTAGTATAGGCATTTGCCCAATCTGTACCGTTGTTTAAACCTGTGGCATTTTGATCTACAAAAATGGTTTGAGAAAATAAGGTGTAGGACAACATAAAAACGAATAAAAAAAGTAATTTTTTAAGCATAACTATAAGTTTTAAGAGGATTATTTAAAGTGGGGTAGCTTAAAGTTATTATACTAAATAAGAAAAAAGCATGATAAAAATCATAAAACAGAAAAATCCTTAGCTTTCGCTAAGGATTTTTGAAAAGTTTTTACGATTTGGTGATTAAATTTACGATTTGGTGATTTATTTAACCATTTGAAAACTACGTTTTATAAAATTTGTTAATTCTTCGCCTTGCAAAAGTCCTTGCGAAAGTTTTGCCAAATCAAATGCTTGTTGAATTAATCTATCTTGTTTCTTTTTAGTTTTAGTATTTAAAATTTCACCAACCAATTCGTTATTGGTATTAATTACTAAATTGTACATATCTGGAAAATTTCCCATTCCCATCATTCCGCCACCACCAGTTGCTTGCATTTCTTTCATGCGTCGCATAAATTCTGGTTGTGTAATAATAAATGGGTTAGCGTTAGAATCCATAGCTTCCATTTGTACCGTATACGTTTCTTTAGGAATTATTTCTTCAATAATTGGTTTTAATTTTTCTTTTTCTTCGTCAGAAAGTTTACTAATTTTTGTTTCTTCTTTTTTAATTAAGTTGTCAACGTGATCAGAATCTACACGTACAAATTGAATTTTTTCTTTACTAGTTTCTAGTTTTTGTAAAAGATGAGAAACTATTGGAGAATCTAACAATAAAACGGTATAACCTTTTTCTTTTGCTACATCAATATAACTGTGTTGTTTTTTTACATCAGAAGCATATAAAATTACTAACTTATCGTCTTTATCTGTTTGAACAGGTTTAATTTTTTCTTCTAATTCGTTCCAAGTAAAATATTCTTTATTTACGGTTGGATAAATGGCAAATTTGTCAGATTTTTCAAAGAATTTATCTTCGGAAAGCATTCCGTATTCAATAATAACTTTAATGTCGTCCCATTTTTCTTCAAATGCTTTTCTATCCTTTTTAAATAAGCTTGTTAATTTATCTGCTACTTTACGAGTAATATAACTAGATATTTTTTTAACTGCCGCATCGGATTGTAAGTAAGAACGAGAAACATTTAATGGAATATCTGGTGAATCTATTACACCACGTAGCATTTGTAAAAATGGAGGTACAATACCTTCTACATTATCGGTTACAAATACTTGATTTTGATATAATTGAATTCTATCTTTTGTTGGGTCTAAGTTGTTATTTAGTTTAGGAAAATATAAAATTCCAGTTAAATTAAATGGATAATCAACATTTAAGTGAATGTTAAATAAAGGTTCTTCAAATTGCATTGGATACAATTCTCTGTAAAATGATTTGTAATCTTCATCCTTTAAATCTTTAGGGTTTTTAGTCCAAGCTGGCGTTGGATTATTTACAATATTTTCTATGGTAATTTTCTCTGGTTCCGTGCCTTCTTTTGCATCTTCAGGTAATGGCAAAGTTTCCTCGCGAGTTCCAAATTTAATTGGAATTGGCATAAACTTATTATACTTAGTTAAAAGCTCCGTAATTTTAGCATCTTCTAAAAAGTCTTTAGACTCTTCATCAATATGTAAAACAATTTCTGTACCTCTTTCTTTTCTATCAAATTCTTCTAAAGTATATTTAGGACTTCCATCACATTCCCAACGTACTGCTTTGGCATCTTTTTTAAAAGATTTGGTAAAAATTTCAACTTTATCTGCAACCATAAATGAAGAATAAAAACCTAAACCAAAATGGCCAATAATGCCTGAATCTTCTACTTTGTCTTTGTATTTTTCAACAAATTCTTCCGCTCCAGAAAAAGCTACTTGATTTATATATTTTTCAACTTCTTCACCAGTCATACCAACACCTTGGTCAATAATTCTAATTTCATTTTTCTTTTTATCTACTTTAATTTCAATTATTGGATCTCCAATATCTCCTTTTACTTCTCCTAAAGTTGCTAGGTGTTTTAATTTTAAGGTTGCATCGGTTGCATTTGAAATTAACTCACGTAAAAATATTTCGTGATCAGAATACAAGAATTTTTTTATAACGGGAAAAATATTTTCAGCCGTTACATTAATATTTCCAGTTGCCATATTTTATGTTTTTTATAATTTATTTTATTATTAATGATTTCTATGTGGTCAAAAAAAATACCAAACTATTAAAAATGACATTATGACAGAAAACAAAAAGGGTTTTATAGAAATATACGCTGTTTTAACCTTTTTTAGTACTTTTAAAAAATAATTTTTAAAGATGAAAAAAGAAGATTACGTTTTAGTGGATGGATATAAACATGTAAGGTATTACCATGAAACTTATTCAGAAGATGAAATGATAGAAAAAAGTGAAAAATTTTACGAATGGTCTCAAAAAAGACGTTCCGTTAGAAATTTTTCAGATAAAGAAATTCCTATTGAAGTTATAGAAAATATTATAAAATCTGC
>DGOU01000094.1:2449-10306 GCA_002390165.1 Lutibacter sp. UBA4458 | reverse complement strand
CCAGATTTAAAAAAGAAAATTAGGTTGGCTGCTGAGGAAGAAGAAAAGAGAAGTTATGAAGAAAGAATGAGTGAAGAATGGTTAGAAGATTTGAAACATTTAGGAACAGATGCTAATAAAGATTTTTTGGAAATAGCGCCTTATTTAATTGTAGTTTTTAAACGCCCATTTGAATATGATAAAAATGGAGCAAAACATCAAAATTATTATGTAAATGAATCGGTAGGATTGGCTTGTGGCACGTTAATTTCGGCGATTCATAATGCAGGTTTAGTAACTTTAACGCACACACCAAGTCCAATGCGTTTTTTAGAAAAAATATTAAATCGGCCGGATAATGAACGTGCATTTTTGTTGTTACCCGTAGGTTATAATGCTGAAAAAACGTATGTGCCAAATATTAAAAGAAAACCTTTAAATGAAATTATGAAATTGTATTAATTGTTTTATTTGTGAGATGATAAATAGAATTTATTCCTTCTTTTTTATCAAATTTAAAACCAAATTTTGCAAGTAGTTTAATAGATTTAGTATTTTTTGAATGTGTAAATCCTATTATTTTATGAAGTTGTAATTTTTTAAATGCAAAGTTTAAAATAGGTAAAATGGCTTCACTCATAAAACCTTTTCCTTGATAAGTTGGTAGTAGTTCAAAACCGATTTCAGCTTCAGTTTTTGCTTCATTAAATTGCCATAAGCAAATGGTTCCAATTAATTTGTCATCAATATTATTATAAATTCCCCAGTAAAACCATTTATTGGTAATTATTCCAGCATTTATTTTTTCTAAAAAAAGTAGCGAATCTTTAATAGTTGCATCTTTTTGTTTTTCAACATATTTTACAATTTCATTATTGGATCGCAACAAGAATAGGTCATTAACATTTGTTGTTTTTAAAATATTTAATGAAATTCGTTCTGAATTAAATTTTGTGAATTCGTTAATTTTCATCTAAAAGTTATTAACCAAATTTAAGAATTAGTAATAGATTAGTTGTAAAAATATATACTTTTTGTTATGTTTGATAAAATTGATAAAAATTATAATATGTACAATTCTAAAATAACTGGACTAGGATACTATGTTCCTGATAATGTTGTAACTAACGATGATTTATCCAAAATGATGGATACTAATGATGCTTGGATTCAGGAAAGAACTGGTATTAAAGAACGGAGATGGATAAAAGAAGGAAGTGAAGACACTTCTGCGGTTATGGGCGCAAAAGCTTCTAGAATTGCTATTGAAAGAGCTGGATTAAAAAGTGAGGATATTGATTTTGTAGTTTTTGCTACTTTAAGTCCGGATTATTATTTTCCTGGTTGCGGAGTGCAAATTCAAGAAATGTTAGGTTTGCGAAATGTTGGAGCCTTGGATGTAAGAAACCAGTGTTCTGGATTTATTTATGCATTGTCGGTTGCCGATAAATTTGTAAAAACAGGAGACTATAAAAATGTACTTGTTGTTGGTGCAGAATACCATTCTGGTGGATTAGATAAAACTACGAGAGGAAGAGGAGTAACCGTTATTTTTGGAGATGGAGCAGGAGCTGCTGTTATTTCAAGAACGGAAGATAATACCAAAGGTATTTTATCAACTCATTTGCATTCAGAAGGTAAATATGCTGAAGAATTAACGGTTTTAGCACCAAGTATTAAACATTGGGTGCCACAAATTATGGCTGAAAACGATGAAAATGATGAATCTTATTTCCCATATATGAACGGAACTTTTGTATTTAAACATGCAGTGGTTCGTTTTATGGAAGTAATTAATGAAGGTTTACAGGCAAATAATTTAAATGCAACGGATGTTAATATGTTTATTCCGCATCAAGCTAATCTTAGAATTTCACAATTTGTGCAAAAAAAATTAAGGTTATCTGATGATAAGGTATATAATAATATTATGAAGTATGGTAATACAACTGCTGCTTCTATAGCCATTGCTCTAACAGAGGCTTGGGAACAAGGTAAAGTTAAAGAAAACGATATTGTTGTTTTAGCTGCTTTTGGTAGTGGATTTACTTGGGGAAGTGTTATTCTTCGCTGGTAATTAAAATGATTTTATATAAATAAAAAAGCCTCTAATTTATAAATTAGAGGCTTTTTTTTAAGATTTATTGGAAAATTAATTCAAACAAATAACCAATAATCTTTTAAGTTATACTAATTAGTCGTTTAGCTATTAAAACCTTACAGTTATTTAACTTTTTTTAAGTATTTTTATATAAATCCGCCACCACCTTGAGTTTCATTATTATCTCTTCTTTTGCGGTTTTTAGCTTTGTTTTTTCCCCCTCCAAAACGGTACATAAATCCAATATAGGCAGTTCTACTTTCCCAATTAAATTGTCCGTTGGAAGGATATGGATTTACAGATTCAAATCGGAATTTCATTCCTTTAAAAATATCATTTACTCTAAAGCTAACGGTTCCTTTTCCTTTAAGTATGTTTAAACTAGCGCCTGAGTTTATCATCCACATTGGGTCTATTTTAAATTGAATAGATTGTCCGCCACCTCTATACATTGCAAATAATTGAAATCTTAGATTTTTACTCGCTTTAAAATTATTGCTTATCCTAAAATTAATGGCGTTATTTGTAACTTCTAACGTTTCACCATTGGCAATTCCACTTTCTTTTTGTGTATATAAATCAAAACTTGCATTTGTTCTCCACCAATTTGTAAATTTATGATTGCTAGATAATTCTACGCCGTATCTATTATTACTTTTTGTGTTAGAGTAAGATAGTTCAACATTATTTTCATCAAAAGGATCTTTATTTAATATACGTGTAATGTTATCATTTACCCTTCTGTAAAAAGTACCAAAAGTAAAGGAACCTTTTTTGTATTGATGTGTGTAATTAAATTCAAATGAGTTAGTAAATTGTGGTCTTAAATTTGGATTTCCAACCGATGTTATTTGAGGTGTACTCCATTCTCTAATTGGATTTACTTGCCCAATAGATGGTCTATCTACTCTTCTACTATAACTTAATTGATATTGGTTTTTTTTAGAAGGATTATAAGTGAAAAATGCAGAAGGGTAAATGGAAAATATATTATCCTTATAATTTGCGGTTTCACTTCCTTTTAAAAAGTTTCCATCAATTTCATATTGCTCTAATCTTGCGCCTAATTGCACAGATAATTTGTTGAACTTTTGATTAAAATTTACATAACCCGAATAAATTTTTCTATCGTAATTAAACGAGGAATTATCTATATTTAGTTGCGTGGTTTTTCTGTTATTGTCGGCGTCATTTATTCTAATTTCAGCTCCTAATTCTAATTTGGAATTTTCTGAAATAGGATTTGTATAATCTATATTTAATAAGGTTGTACTTCTTTTATTTAATATGTCATCGGTATAATTCAAATTAAAATCATCTGGATTGATAAGTTCTTTATATAAAGTGTTTTCGGGGGATTCTGAGTTTGAAAAATTAGCTTCAAATTCAATATTATGTCCTTTTTTAGTAAAATTTAGAAGATAATTAAAATCGTAGGTTTCTGAGGTTGTTTTCCCATTTCTTAACATTGGACTATTTGTTGTTAAAATATCATCAAAAGATACTAATGTATTTCCTTTAAAAGTATTTTTTGGTCTATTTTGAGTGGTATAAAATGAAAATGTGTTTTTATCATTTAAATATAAATCAGCACCAATTTTTAAAAGATGAGATGTTCTGTCATCTAAAAATAAAAAGTCTTGTACAGATTTATTGTCAGACCTTGTAACTTTACCAAAATTTTCTCTTTTACCAGTATTTAACCCATAATTAGCAAAGAAATTAACTTTTCCTGTTTTTAAATTCATATCTATAGAACCATTGTAACGTTCATTTTTGCCAATGGTAAGTCCAGTATTTATGGAAGCATTAAAACCTAAATTAGCATTTTTATGAAGTACAATATTTATTATTCCGCTCATTCCTTCCGGATTGTATTTTGCAGACGGATTGGTAATTAATTCTACACTTTTAATAGAAGTTGATGGAATTTGTTTTAATAATTGTGCTGCACTTATGTTTGTTGGTTTGCCATCTACTAAAACTCGAACGTTTTCATTACCACGTAAGCTAATTGCTCCGGTTTGGCTATCTACAGAAACGGATTGTACATTATTTAGTAATTCGGAAGCCGTAGTACCAGCAGATGTTAGGTCTTTACCTACATTAATAACTTTTCTATCCACTTTTTGAGTTACGGTTGAGGTTTCAGCAATTACTTCAACTTCATCAAGTGAAGTAGCTTCTTCGGTTAAAGTTATTATTCCTAAATCAATTTTAGGATTAGATTTATTAATGCTAATTTTTTTAGCTTCTGTTTTGTATCCAATAAACTGAACTTCAACAATGTAATTTCCTTCAGGCAGGCGTTTTATATTGAAAAAACCACCATCATCGGTTATGCCTCCAGTAACGGTTTTATTGTTGTTATCTTTTATAATTACGGTTACATAAGGTAAAGCATCCTTTGATGTTTTATCTATCACTTTTCCAAAAATTGCACCAAGTTTTGGAACGTTGTTAGATGGTAATTGCCCAAATGTGGTAAGAGAAATAAATAAGCTAACTATTAAAATTATATTTTTCATAAAGATATTAGAAGTTGTTAATTAGTTGAATTTATGTTAATGAAACTTCAAATTCAGTTTGAGGTACAATTAATCAATAATTTTGTTTTAAAGAAGACTATAATTTTGTTAAGTTGTTACAGAGTTTAACAAAATTTAACTTTTTTTAACAAATTATTAGAAATAAGTAAATAGTATTTTTTAGGAAAGGCTTTATTATTAAGTATTTTAAACTTGTTTTTGTAAAAGACTTAAAAAGAGAAATAGAAGAGAGTTTTAAACAAAATAAAAGTTCCATAATTTTGATTTTAGGAGCATTTAATGGTTTGAATTTTTCTTTAATGTAAATAGCAGAGTAAAATTTAAATGCGGGAACAATCTAAAATCCTTTCATGGAACTTTATAAGTTTGGTTTGAGTTATTTATTTCATAGTATTTATTCCTTTTTTAATTAGCAATAATCCTTCTAATAAAGAATTAAATTACATACTTTAATAAGTATCAATTAATTCAGGTTAAAAATAGTTGGTGTAATTGAACTACACAATACTCATTATGAGTATTTTTACCTAAAAACTTATAGAGATTCTACGTTGCCTTTAAAATAATTTTTAAGCTCGCTAGTTGAATTTAATTGGAATTTTTTTAGAATATTTCTTCTATGCGTATCTACGGTGTGTTTACTAATATGAAGCTTTTCTGCAATTTCATTACTGGTTTTTTTAAGTAATAAAAGACGTACAATATCACGTTCACGATTACTAATACTACTTAATAAATTATTATTTGTTAAATTATTAAAAAAAAGTGTTTCGTATTCATTTTTTTGGTTCAAAAATTTAGCTGAAGCACAAATATCCATATGAATTCCCTCATTTAAAACGGTATAATGAGCTAAACCAATAATTGGTTTGTGGTTTTCATCAAATTGAATAGGAGTAGTATTTTGAATTATATTGACATATTCGCCAGAAGCATTTTTAAATCTATAATTCCAAGTATAACTCATTCGTTCTCTTTTTTCATCGTCTAACTCGTTCATAGTAAAATTCATGAGCGATTTAAGACTTTGCACCCATAAAGCAATATCATCTTTATGAAAGCGAGACCAAAAAAAATCCATGCCCCCTTTTAGTAAATCTTCTTTTTTTAAACCTGTACAAGATGTAAAGTTTTTACTTATATATTCAAAATTTTGATAAACGGTATTGGTAATGCAAAAAAAAGTAGTGTTATAAGGATAGTAATAATCTAGTTCAATTAATTTTTTTATATGTTCCTCTAGTTCAATTTTTGGATAGGTTTCAAAAATTTCTTTATAAATATCTTTTATTGAAAAAGAATCCAAATTTTAGCTTTTTTAGTGAATAGTTGTGGCTAATATAATAATAAATAAATAATTAGGTTTTAAAGATGATTTTTTCAAATAGTAAAATAACACCAAGAAAATGTAGATTATGTTAGCTTACCTTTTTACAAATCATTAAAAATAAAGGGAACTTTTTTATTTTATTATTTACCTCTTTTTCAATTTCAAAATATAGATTATAGTATTCCACTATAAATCCATTTGCTTTTAAAAGATTACTTAATTTATTTTTATCAAAACCATTATGTCCATCAAAATCCGGATGACTAGAATGAAATGAACCATCTTCTTTTACCAAATCGGCAATGCACAAGTAACCATGAGTTTTTAATAAAGATTTAAAACGATTTAATATTTTTGGAATGTCTAAAATATGATGTAACGTCATCATGGTATAAATTACATCAAAGTTGCACTCATTTAAATTTTCTTTTAAAAGATTTATTAATAAAGGATGAAAATTAGTAATACTTTCATGTTTTATTTTTTGTTGTAAAACATCAATCATACCTTTTGAAGTATCGGTAAGAATGAAGGTTTTAAAATAATCTTTTAATTGATAGCTTAGTAACCCAGTTCCACAACCAAATTCAAGTACTTTACTGTTTTCAGTTGGTTTTATAAAGTTTTTAATTTCTGTTGCAACTTTTTTAGCTCTTAAAATTTTATTAGGGTCGTTATCCCAATTTTTAGCTTGTTTATCAAAACGATTCATAAAAATTTTAAATTAATTACCTATTTTAAACATTTTTCCTTCTTCGGCCAAAACAGTATTTTTAAATACTTTTTTTGCCTCAGTTAAAAAGGTCTTTTTATTTTTATATCTACTACTAAAATGCCCAATTATTAGGTTTTTTACTTCGGCCATTTTAGCAATTTCGGCTGCTTGTTGCGCTGTAGAATGTTTGGTAGTTTTTGCTAAAGCTTCTTTATCATTTAAAAAAGTAGCTTCATGATACAAAGTATCTACTTTATTAATAATTTTAGTTATTTCTGGAAGATATTCTGTATCACTACAAAAAGCATAACTTAATGGGTGGTTTGGGTCAAAAGTTAGTTCTTGGTTTTTAATATTGGTGCCATTTTCTAATGTAAAATCTCTTCCAATTTTCAAGTTTTGATAATCACATATTTTAATATCTGGGTAATTTGAAATGGCCTTAATGTTTAATTTTCGTTCTCCTAATTTTTCTTTAAACAAAAAGCCGTTGGTATAAATTCTATGACTTAATGGAATGGTTTGAACGGTAACTTTATCATCTTCAAAAATTATTTCACTTTTAGTGGAATTTAATTCATGAAAATATAGGGGATATTGTGTCCAAGATTTTGATAATTTTAATTGTAGGGTTATAATTTCTTTTAATCCTTTTGGTGCATAAATATGGAGTTCTGTTTCTCTATTTAGTAACCTAAAAGTAGAAATTAATCCAATTAGTCCGAAATAATGATCGCCGTGTAAATGAGAAATAAAAATATGCTTTATTTTGTTGAATTTAATACTGTATTTTCTAAGTTGAACTTGAGTTCCTTCGCCACAATCTACCAAAAAAGTATGATTTTTAATAGTTACTATTTGTGATGTTGGGTGTGCATTTTCTCTTGGTGTGGCTGAGTGACAACCTAAAATGGTGAGTTCTATACTCATCGCATAATTAATCTTTTAGAAATAACTTCGTTGTTTGTTTGTAAACTGTAAATGTACATTCCTCTATTAAAATTATTTCTATTAAATATTAAAGAATTAAATCCTTTTTTTGCGGTAAAAGTTTCCTTAAAAATAGTTTTTCCTAATAAATTTTTAATAGAAAAATCGATGCTTTGTATTTGTGTTGAAGTAAAACTGATTTTGGTGTTGTCAGAAAATGGATTTGGGTAAGCACTAATGTTAGAAATTGAGG
>DGOU01000094.1:1098-2412 GCA_002390165.1 Lutibacter sp. UBA4458 | reverse complement strand
CATCAATAATTTATCCTTTTTTAAAATCCTAAATCTCTTGAAATGGCATCCATTTCAATAATATCTTTTGCTTCTATAAATGTTGGAACAATATCTAATTCTTCTAATAAATCTTCATCAAAATTATCATTAAAAATAATAACAAAACTTGTGCCGTTTTGTTTATGTTGTTCATTTAAAGATAAAAATACGCTTAAATTTATAGAATTTGTGTTAAATTTTTCTGAAATATCAATAATTAAATTATCCTTTTTAATTAAATTTTCTTCTTTATGTATTTTTTTTACAAATTCAGTAACAGGTTCTGTTTCAGGTTTTATAAGCGTGTATTTGTCTGTTTTGATAATTTTCATAAGCAATTATTGTTTTATTTGTTGCGCCAGTAAATAAATAACCGCCATTCTAACAGCAACTCCATTTTCAACCTGATTTAAAATAATGGATTGATCAGCATCCGCAACATCACTGGTAATTTCTACACCTCTGTTTATTGGACCTGGATGCATTATAACAATTTTTTTATCTAGTGAATTTAATAAGGATTTGTTTATACCAAACAGTTGAGCATATTCTCTAGTTGACGGAAAATAATTAATACTCATACGTNNACTCGTAAAACATTTGCAACATCGCACCAATTTAGTGCTTTTTTAAGGTTTGTTTCTACTATTACTCCAAGGCTTTCTATATATTTTGGAATTAAAGTTTTAGGTCCACAAACCATTATTTCTGCACCTTGTAATTTTAATGCATAAATGTTAGATAAGGCTACTCGAGAATGTAATATATCGCCAATTATCACTATTTTTTTGCCTTGAACTTCGCCTAACTTTTCTCTAATTGAATACGAGTCTAATAATGCTTGGGTAGGATGTTCATGCGTGCCATCACCAGCATTTACAATTTTTGCATTTACATGTTTCGATAAAAAATCGCACGCGCCAACACTTGGATGCCGCATTACAATAATATCTACTTTCATAGATAAAATATTATTTGCAGTATCAATTAATGTTTCTCCTTTTTTAACCGAAGATTGACTTGCCGAAAAGTTAATTACATCTGCCGATAATCGCTTTTCCGCTAATTCAAATGATAGTTTTGTACGCGTACTATTTTCAAAAAATAAATTTGCTATAGTAATATCACGTAATGAAGGTACTTTTTTAATTGGACGATTAATAACTTCTTTAAAATGATCAGCCGTTTTAAAAATTAAATCGATATCCGATTTTTTTATATGTTTAATCCCTAAAAGATGTGGTACACTTAACTGATTCATACTTTTTAATTATTTATAATATAAACGGCGTC
>DGOU01000094.1:0-1030 GCA_002390165.1 Lutibacter sp. UBA4458 | reverse complement strand
GGTAAATGTCTGCTAAATCTTCTATCAATTAAAACAAGAAGTTCAATAGAAGAAGGTCTTCCAAACGATTGAATTGCAGTTAAAGCAGCTCTAATACTTCTTCCAGAAAATAACACATCGTCAATTAAAACCACATTTTTATTTTCAACTATAAAATTAATATTAGTAGTGTTTGCGGCAATAGGATCTTCTCTTCGTCTAAAATCATCTCTATAAAAAGTGATGTCTAATTGACCAACATTTATGTTGGAGATATTATATTCATCCTTTAAAATTTTAATCAAACGGTTTACTAAAAAAATTCCTCTAGGTTGAATTCCTATTAATACGGTGGATTTGAAATCGTGGTGATTTTCAACTAATTGACAGGCTAATCTGTGTAAAATTATTTGAATTTCCGTTTCAGTAAGTAATAATTTTTTACTCATGGTAGTACCAAACATTGTTTGGAATACAAATATAAGGTATTTTGTTAATTAAATTGTTAAAAAAAATAAGGTATAATAATTTTATATATCCATAGTTCTTGTACTTTTATTCTGTGAGTATTAAATAGCTCTTACTATGTCTTTAACTCCAAAAGAAGAAAATTTGTCTTTATCAAAATTTGAATCCATGCTAAAAACTAATAGCGTCTATTTCTTTGATTCTATCGAGTTTGAAGAAATTATTCATTATTATTTAGAAATGGGTAAAAATCCTTTAGCTAAAAAAGCAATTAAATTAGGGTTAGAGCAACATCCAAATTCCATAAATTTAAAATTACTTCATGCCGAAGTATTGGTTTTTGAAGGAGAATTAGAAAAAGCAACTATTTTGCTAAACACACTTGAAGCTATAGAGCCCAATAATGAAGAGGTTTACGTTCAGCAAGCAAATATTTTGTCTAAAAAAAATGACCACCAACAAGCTATAAATTTATTAAAAACTGCTTTAGCTTTTACCGATGATGAAGCAGATATTTATGCTATAATTGGTATGGAATATTTGTTTTTAGATAATTTTAAAGAAGCGCAACTAAATTTTGCTA
>DGOU01000043.1:5517-8250 GCA_002390165.1 Lutibacter sp. UBA4458 | reverse complement strand
CAAAACTTTTTAATATTCTGAAACCAAAAGTAATTATTGGAGATATTGCAAGTGGCGATCAATTTATTTCAAGTACTAAAAAAATTAAAAAGCTAAACAAACTTATACCTTCAGCAACTTGTGTGGAAATGGAAGGCGCTGCAGTAGCACAAGTCTGCTTTGAATATAATATTCCATTTTCCATAATTCGTATTATTTCAGATAAGGCAAATGACAACGCCAATATAGATTTTTCAAAATTTTCACATAATATAGCAAGTTATTATGCTTTAGGCATTTTAAAAAACTATTTTGCATAAAACTCTCTAAATTTTATATCTTTGAAAAACTTTTAGAATAATGCAATTTAAGCATCCGGAAATTTTATTCGCACTTTTCCTCCTTATCATTCCGATAATTATTCATTTATTCAATTTTCAACGTTACAAAAAAGAAGTTTTTACAAACGTTCAATTTCTAAAAAATATTCAAAATAAAACTCGTAAAAGTGAACAATTAAAAAGATGGCTTTTATTGCTAACTCGTTCCTTTATTTTTACCAGTTTAATTTTTGCATTTGCACAACCATTTTTTCCAACTAAAACAAAAAACAAAAAAATAGAAACTACTATTTATATAGATAATTCTTTTAGCATGCAAGCACTAAGTAAAAGTGGTGCTTTGTTAAAAAATAATATTCAAAAAATAATTAAAGCAACAGAGTTTTCAAAAGGAACATTCCATTTATTTACCAACGCTAAAAATTATCTAAATTTAGATGCTAAAAGTTTAAAATCCACCCTGCTAAATCTTGATTACTCTCCAAAAAAACAATTATTAAATACAGTTTTACTTCAAATAAACGCTTCAAATAACAATAAATCTAATACTTTATATAAAAACATTTTACTGTCTGATTTTCAAACTTTTAATTTTAAAAATAAACCTAATTTTACAAATGTAAACAGTGCTTATATTTTAGTAAAAACACTGCCTAAAAATAATCAGAACTTTTTTATTGATTCCGTTTACATAAAAAATAAAACTATTGATGATATATTGCTAAATGTAGTAATTAAAAGCAATAAAAAATCGAAAGAAAAAATTGCAATATCCTTGTTCAACAATTCAAAATTATCTGGTAAAGCTACTTGTAAATTTGAAGATTCNNCACAGAAAATGTACAATTTTCCATTCCAAATACAAATAATTTTTTAGGTAAGTTAACCATTAATAGCGATGAAATTTATTTTGATAATACGTTTTATTTCACCATAAATAAACCCGAAAAATTAAACGTATTAAGCATTGGAAATAAGGCTTCTTTTTTATCAAAAATATATAAAAATTCTGAGTTTAATTATCGTAATTATCCTTTACATAATTTAGATTTTAACCAGCTTCAAAATCAGCAAGTAATTATTTTAAATGAACTGGATATAATTACTACCGATTTATTATCCGTTTTAAATGAATATGTTTCTAAAGGAGGTATTTTAATCATAATTCCACCTACAAATGCAAACATTAATTCCTACAATACTTTATTTAAACAATTAAATTTTGGGAAAATTCAAGAAAAAATAGAAAAAGAACATTTGATAACTACCATAAATTTTCAACATCCATTATTTAAAAAAGTTTTTGAAAGGAAAATTAAGAATTTTGAATATCCAAAAACAAAAATTATTTATAAAACAACTTTAAATAATGCTCTTCCTATATTAAAATTAGATTCTAATTATCCTTTTATAACTTCTAACAAGCATAAAAATGGTATAATTTATTGGTTTGCTTCTCCGTTACAAAACAATAGTTCCAATTTTACAAAGTCGCCATTAATTGTTCCTATATTTTACAATATGGCAACACAACAATTTAATACTTCTAAAATATTTAATACTATTAACACCAATAATAGTATAGATATAAATTACAAATTACCAAAAGACGAAGTTTTAACTATAAAAAACAAAAAACATCATTTTATTCCGCTTCAAACAAGCTATCAAAACAAATTGAATATAAATTTTCAAAATCAAATTGAAAAAAGTGGATTTTATCAGGTTTTGGCTAAAAATAAATTAATAACAACGCTTGCTTTTAATTATAATAGAAATGAAAGCAAGTTGAAATATAGAAATTTAGAAACTATCTTTAACAAACAAAAAAATGTAAACCTTGCAAATTCAATTCCGCAAGTTTTTGAAAAAATAGCGGCAGAACAAAAAATCAATTATCTTTTTAAATGGTTTTTAGCTTTAGCTGTGCTATTTTTGCTTTTAGAAATTGGCTTATTAAAATATTTTAAACTATGAAATTACTCTTAAAATTGGCGACTATTATTGATGAATCCAGTAAACATCATCATCAAAAAAAAGATGTTTTAATTGAAAATGGCAATATAACCCAAATAGCCACATCAATACAAAAACCTAATAATTGTAAAGAAATTACTTTAAATAATTTACACATTTCGCAGGGTTGGTTTGATACTAGCGTTTGCTTTGGAGAACCAGGTTTTGAAGAACGAGAAACCATTAAAAACGGATTAATAACCGCAGCAAAAAGCGGATTTACAGCAGTTGCAGTTAATCCAAACACAAATCCGGTTACCGATAGCAAAGCTTCCATTGAATTTTTAAAGAATAAAGCTTTTAAAACCGCAACACAATTATATCCTATAGGGTCTTTTACAAAAAACGCTGAAGGCAAAGATTTAGCAGAATTATTTGACATGCAGAATTCTGGAGC
>DGOU01000043.1:0-5452 GCA_002390165.1 Lutibacter sp. UBA4458 | reverse complement strand
CAAAATTTTGACGGGCTTGTTTTAAGTTTTCCCCAAGATAATTCTATAGCTTTAAATGGATTGGTAAATGAAGAACAAAATAGCACTAAATTTGGGCTTAAAGGAATACCTGCTTTAGCTGAAGAACTGCAAATTGCTCGTGATTTATACATTTTAGAATATACAGGAGGTAAATTACATATTCCTACAATTACAACTAAAAAGGCTGTAAAACTTATTAAAGAAGCCAAAAACAAAGGTTTAAACGTTACTTGTAGTGTAGCAGCTCATCACTTGGTTTTAAATGATGAAGAAATGGGGAGTTTTGATGCAAATACTAAAGTTTCACCTCCTTTACGAACATTAAAAGATACCAAAGCTTTGATTAAAGGTTTAAAAGAGGGAGTAATTGACATTATTACTAGCGACCACAATCCTATTGATATAGAGCATAAAAAATTAGAATATGAAAAAGCAAAATTTGGAACTATTGGGTTAGAAAGTCTTTTTGGAGCGGTTAATCAAGTTTTAGATTTAGACATTATTGTAAAATGTTTAACCACAAATCCATTAAAAATATTTAATATTCCTAGTTATTCCATTGCTGTTGGCAATAAAGCAAATATTACTTTATTTAATCCTGATGAAGAATATGTATTTAATGATAAACATATTTTTTCCACTTCAAAAAATTCCGTATTTTTAAATAAAAAACTAAAAGGAAAAGTTTATGGCATTATTGCAAATAATAAATCAGAACTTATTTAAAAAATCGGAATTATGAAAAATCAAACAGTAATAGAAGGAAAAACAACGGCAATTATAAGTTATATAACTTGGTTTGGAACATTGATTGCTTTTATTATGAATAAAGATAAAAAAAATGCTTTCGCAGCTTTTCATATTCGTCAAATGCTAGGATTATCTTTATTTTCAATAGCAAATACCTTTATAATTGCTAAATACTCTGGTTATTGGGTTTATGGAACTATCGATTTTCTATTATTTATATTATGGATAATTGGGTTTATTGGCGTTTTACAAGGTGAAGAGAAAAGAATTCCTTTTTTAGGAGATTTATTTCAAGATTGGTTTAAAGGAATTGCTTAAATACTTTAAAAAAATAATTCATTAATACTCTATTTTATATACCTCAATGAAGCAATTATCTCTTAAATACATTATAAAAGAACCAAAAGTATTTTCAGAAAACACCTCTCTTCTATTGCTTTTACATGGTTATGGCAGTAATGAGCAAGATTTGTTTTCATTTGCCCAAGAATTAAATGACAACTTATTAATTGTAAGTGCACAAGCTCCATTAGAACTTGGTTTTAACAGTTATGCATGGTACACTATTAATTTTAATAACGATGGTGACAATTTTTCAGATATTCCTGAAGCCATAAACGCTCGTAAAAAAATAGCAGATTTTATAGATGAAATACAAAATACTTATAAAATTAAACCAGAAAAAACGATTTTATTAGGTTTTAGTCAAGGAACAATATTAAGTTATGCAATAGCTTTAAATTACCCAGAAAAAGTACAAAAAGTAATAGCCCTAAGTGGTTATATAAATGAAAAATTGCTTACTGAAAATTTAGAAAACAAAAACTATAATTCTTTAGATTTCTTTATTTCCCACGGAACAGTAGATCAAGTAATACCTATAAACTGGGCTAAAAAAGCACCTGACTTTTTACAAAACCTAGGAATAAAATCTATTTTTAAAACCTATCCTATTGGGCATGGAGTTTCACCTCCAAATTTTTTCGATTTTAAAAAATGGTTAGATGAAAGAGTTTAAAACAGTAAAAATTAAAATTGTAATTTTAATAAATTAACTAAAAAGATTCAGCACTGGATTGTAGTTCCAGTTGTTATGGTCTTTTTGGTTAATTTTAATGTATAAAATAAATAAAAATGGAACTATTAGGAATTGATGTAGGCGGAAGCGGAATTAAAGGCGCTTTAGTAAATGTTGAAACAGGAAAATTAACTTCTGAAAGACACCGCATTCCTACACCTCAACCTGCAACACCCGAAAATGTAGCAAAAACAATAAAAGAATTAGTAACTCATTTTAATTGGAAAGGCAAAGTAGGCTGTGGATTTCCAACACCATTACAACATGCAAAATGTTTAACTGGTGGTAACTTAAATAAAGATTGGAAAGGAACTCAAGTAGATGCTCTTTTTAATAAAGAAACAGGAAATGAATTTTTTATTATAAACGATGCCGATGCAGCAGGTTTAGCCGAAATGAATTTTGGAGCTGGTAAAAATGTAAAAGGAGTTGTTATAATGATTACCATTGGTACTGGAATTGGTTCTGGAATTTTTTTAGATGGAAAATTATTACCTAATTCAGAACTTGGTCATGTATTATATAAAAATGGTGATATTTTTGAAAAATATGCCTCCGATGCTGCGCGAAAAAGAGATGACTTAAGCAAAAAAAAATGGGGTAAACGTTTACATGAATATTTTGAACATATAAACTTATTACTATCTCCAGACTTATTTATTGTTGGCGGTGGAGCAAGCAAAAAACTAGATAGATTAGAAAAACAATTTAAATTAGCCGTTCCTATTGTGCCTGCTGAAGCTGAAAATAATGCGGGAATAATTGGTGCAGCTTTGGCTGCCAAATATGGACTTAAATAAACCCTTTAGCTTTAAAATCTAAATATTTATTAATTACGCTAACCGTTAAATTTTTGGGTTTGGTAAGTATTGCAAATATTTCTCTACTTTCTAATTCTTTTACTATTAGTTTTTTTTCAAAATCTTTTATTTATACCCAATAAACACTATTAATAAATAAATTATTCTATTTTTTTGTACTTTAGTTCAAAATGAATCTATGAAAATAAGTTTTAAACAAATTTTTAAAAAGAAAAATAAAATACTAATTATATTAATTTCTTTTTTAGGGGCTTCTATTTATTTCCAAACTTACAATTTCAAATATTCCCTTGATGATGAAATTTATTCTTTTAAAAATAGTGCTACAAAAAAAGGAGTTAATAATATAAATAAGATATTTCAATATGGAAGTTTAAACTTTTATGAAAAAAACCCCTTGAATCAAGGAATATATAGACCCATTACTTTACTATCATTTAGTATTGAAAAATCTATTTTTAACGAGTTCAACCCGTCAAATGGTCACATTTTTAACATCTTTCTATATTTTTTAATTCTACTATTAATTGGTTTTTTACTATTAAAAATTTTACCAGACAACCTACCTAGCTATATCCCTTTATTAATATTAACCTTATATGCTTTTCATCCAATTCATACAGAAGTAGTGGCTAATGTTAAAAGTAGAGATGTTTTGCTTTCTGCTCTATTCTCATTTTCAGCATTGTACTATTGGGTTCTAAATTATCAAAAATTAAAAAGTTATCATTTTTCATTTATTAGTTTTTTGTTTTTATTAGGCTTACTCTCTAAAGAAGAAAGTTTAACCATAATTGCGGTAGCATTTTTAATTGCTTATTTTTTTCTTTCTCAATCCCTAACAAAATCAATTAAACATACTTTTCCTTTTATAATAGGTGGTTGCGTATATTTAATATTGAGATTTATAATACTTGACCCAACTACTTTAGGTATGCAATCTTTATTAAATAATATTTTATACACTGCCCACGGACAGGAAAGAATTGCTACTAATTTGTTTGTTTATATAACCTATATTAAATTACTTATATTTCCATACCATCTTTCTTGGGATTATTCATATAGTCAAATAACTTTAAAATCTTTTAATAATTCCGGAGTAATTTTTAGTTTACTTTTTTTCTCTTCATTAATATTTATTGCTTATAAAGGGTTTAAGAAAAAAAAGATTATAGCATTTGGAATACTTTTTTACATTGTTACATTTTCAATTTTCGCAAACTTTACCACATCAATAACCATTGGTTCTAACCTAGCTGAAAGATTTATGTTTATTCCTTCATTAGGGTTTTGTATTGTTATTGTGTATTCAATATATTTATTAAGTAAAAAAGTTAAAAATGTAAAATCACACGTGTTTACTTTAGGAATTATATCAATTATTGCTATAATTTATTTTAGCAAAAGTTATTCTAGAACAGCTGTATGGAAAAATAATTTAACCCTAACCTCTGCAGATATAGGGAAATCAGTTAATAGCTGGAGATCAAATATGAAATATGCTGAAAATTGCCAGTCTTTTGCAGATCAAATACGTTTATATAAAGATGCAACTAAATTGTATTCAAAAAAAATGGACTCATTATATGGTTTAGCAGCCCAACATTACCAAAAAGCATACAATATTATAGGTTACAAAAAAGAATTAAAAAATAACTTATCCAAGTTAGGAAAATGTTATCTTCAAATTGGAGATACTTTAAAAGCTGAAAAAACATTTTTAATGGCAGCTGAATATCCAAAACTTTATACACCTCTTATTAATTTAGGAATCATTTATTCAAAACAAAAAAAATATTATAAAGGTATTGAGTTTTATCAAAAAGCCCTAAAAGCTAAAGATCCGAATCTATTTTATATTTATAAAAATTTAGGTAATACCTATATTGAACTAAATGATTATACAAAAGCCATAAATTCGTATAAAAAAGCATTAGAAATTAAATCTGATTCTATAATTGAAAAAAACCTATATCTATTATACTCTAGAACTGGTAAAATAGAGAAAGCAGTAAAACTTGAAATGAATGAAATCGTTTCTTCAAAAGAAGAAAGAAATTTTATTAAGTTAAAGAGTATAAGTTATGCTAATTATGAAAACAAGAATTTTAATGAAGTAGTCAAAATTTTATCTAGTATAAAACCTAATTATTATAAGTTTGGTGGCATCAAAAAACATCCAAAATTTTTAGAGAGATTAGGCACTAGTTACTTTTTTATTAAAGATTTCAAAAATGCTAAAAAAATATTTTCTGAAATTATTAATAAAGACAATGATAGCTACACAGCAAACATGTATTTAGGCTTTTTTGCGTACAATGAGAATAAAAACATTACTAAAGCAATATATTATTTTAAAAAATGCTTAACTTCAAAGTCTCCTGATTTATTTGTTGCATATAAAAATTTAGGGGGGCTCTATATTCAAAATAATCAAAAATTAAAAGCTATAGAGTCTTATAAAAATGCATTAAAATATGGTTCTGATACTGAGATACTAAGAAATCTTAAAAATTTAAAAAACCAAAAACCATAAAAATTATCATTGGTTTTCAACTTGTATTTATATTATTAAATAAAACCTTTAGCTTTAAATTCTAAATATTTATTAATTACGCTAACCGTTAAATTTTTGGGTTTGGTAAGTATTGCAAATATTCCTCTACTTTCTAATTCTTTTACTATTAGTCTTTTTTCAAAATCAAATTTTTCAGCAATAGTTTTATGATAAATACTTTGCACATCTTCAGCATTTTCATTTATTAAGCTATTTAATTCT
>DGOU01000020.1 GCA_002390165.1 Lutibacter sp. UBA4458 | reverse complement strand
AGAGCAGGTGTATCGAGCGTTTCGTATTATGAAAAATGAACCATATCATAAGTAAGTGAGGTTTTTAAATATTCAGTAACAGCACCTTTCTAGAGAAATAGAAAAGGTGCTTTATTTGTCTAACATGTGAAAGTTCAATAATTATTTTTTATGATCAAATTATTAAATTTTGATAATAGAAAGGAAATCTTTTTTATTCAGTTGGTAAATTAAACTAAATTTCCTACTATGTTAAAATTTAAAATATAAGAAAAAGTACTTGTATATCAGGAGGTTTAAATGTGTATTACTGTGAAAATGTTTCCAGCAAAGAATGGAGACTGTTTTTTAGTATCGCTAGGGTTGAAAAATAAAAAACATATTCTTATAGACTGTGGTTATGTGGAAACTTATAGAAAGTTCTTGAAAAAAGAATTAATTAAAATTGCAAATAATGATGAAGCAATTGACTTAATGGTGATAACACATATTGACCAGGATCACATCTTAGGAGCGTTATCATTTATTAAAGAAAACAATGAAGCTCCTTTTATAGAAATTAAAGAAATTTGGCATAATAGTTATAGACATTTACAATTTGAAAAAGAAAAAGTTGAGAAAATTACAAAGAAAGAAATGGAAATATTAAGTAATGAAGTAGTATTAGGAAGTTCCTATTTGCAGCAGCAAATAGATAAAAGTGAAATTAGTGATGAGGACATCAGTGCAAAACAAGGATCTATGCTAGCAGCTTTAATATTGGAAGGTGGGTACTCTTGGAATGAATCTTTTAAAGGTAATGCAGTAAACTGCGAAAACATGAATCCTATTGTAAAAGATCAATATACTCTCACTTTATTATCACCCAATACAAATAAGTTAAAAAGATTATCAACTACATGGTTGAGAGAGCTTAAAAAACAAAAAATGAACTTTTTATTAAGTGATGAGCAAATTTTTGATGATGCTTATGAATTCTTTTTATTTAGGCAAGACGAGCATGAAGTTGTAGAAAGTGATATCTCTTCAAAAATTAATAATTATAATGAAAAATCTATAGAAGAGATTGCTCTGCAAAATCCAATCGACAAAGTGGATAATTCTGTTATAAATGGTTCCTCAATTTCGTTTGTTATTCAATACTGTGGCAAAAGGTTGTTGTTTTTAGCAGATGCTCACTCTGACATTATTTCAGAAAATATTTCTAAATTAGAAGAAAAATACTTTGACTTGGTCAAATTATCACACCATGGAAGTAAAAAAAATATATCAAAAAACCTCATAGAGAATTTAAATTCTGAGTTATTTTTGATATCGACTAATGGTGATAAACACGGGCATCCTGACTTAGAGTCATTGGCAAAAATTCTTTATTATCAAAGACATAAATCGAAAACCTTAGTATTTAACTATGAAACAGATACTTCAAGGATGTTAAATCAAAGTAATTGGAAAGAAAAATATAACTATAGAATTTGCGTATCTGACGGAACTGATGCAACGATAGTTAAATTATAAGGGGGATATTTATGAGGGATGAAATAAAGCAAGCCATTCCAAAGTTAGTATGTGGTGAAGAAACGGCTACTGCTTTTTTAATTGCAAATGACATTGCGTTAACTGCAACACACGCGATTTTTGACTACCTTGAACATAAGAAACCTGTTAAGTTATTTTTTTATGTAAATAATCAAGTAGAAGAAATTGATGTAGAACCAATTATTTTCGATGAAGAGTGTAAAAACCAACAAATTATTGCATTAAGGCTAAATAAAGTAGTCGAAGGAATTAAACCGATTAAGTGTATAGACTATAAGTTTAATACCTCTTTGAAGTGTGAGACCTTTGGTTACCCGCCTGTTAGACGAGATGCAGGGACTTTTATTGATTTACAAGTAAAAAATGAAGAATACGCGGAAAACTACCAAATATTAAATTCAGATTGGAATATTGATTTAAGTAAAGATGATGATATTAAAGATTATAAAGGAGTATCAGGTGCTCCTTTAATTTTAGATAGATACGCTGTTGCTGTTCTATTAAAACAAGTTGGGGAGGGGGGAGAAACAAGCAGACTTTCAGCAGTGAGTTTATATTTATACAAAGAATACTTTGAAAATATTGGAATAGAAATTATTACAAAAGATAATGAACCGTACTATGCACCTTATCTAACGATGTTACAGAATCAATTAGATCAACAACTACAAAATACTATTTTAAGGAGGTTAAATAAACAATCTAATGATAGTACGAGTTTAGGTTTTACTTTTAAGTTTACCAATGATAACAGGCAAGATGAAAAGCTAGAATCGTATTTAGAATTACTAAGTATAGAGAAATCTGCTGTTATACTATCTGAGCCAGGAGGAGGTAAAACATATTTACTATCCATGTTGGCAAAAGATATGATTGAAAATCCATTAATTGAAAAAAATAGAGTACCTATAATATTAAAGGCAAGAAAATGGACAAGGTCATTTTCTAATTTAGTTGAAGGCATACTGAAAGAGTTAAAATACACGATACCTAATATTAACGAAAAACAAGTAGAGCAAGATTTAATTGCTGGCAAGTATCTAATACTTGTTGATGGTCTTGATGAGGTAACATCATCAGCAGATGTACTAATCGATGAACTGATAAAGATATCTGAAATTAAGAATGTACATATTTTAGTAACTTGCAGAAAAGAAAACTACTATAAACAATTCTATTCACATTTCTCTGAATATGTGATTGATAAATTAGATGATGATATGGTACATGATTACATCGAAAAGGAACTTAATATATCAGGCTGGAAATTATTACATCATATTGACATGAATTTAAGAAGTCTTATAAAAAATCCTTTATTTCTTTTTATGACTGTTTCAATATTAAAAATAACTGGCGATACATCTCTACCGAAAAACAAAGCTGAATTATACGCTAGTTATACAAGATACCTAATAGAAGAAAGAAATTACCAAAAAGGATTAGTTCGACCTTTTCAAATCGATGTACCAACCAAGGAATTAATATTAGCCGAATATGCTAAGCGAACTTTTAGAGGCTTACCTACGAGAGCAGAGTTTTCAGATTCAGTTTGTAAATTTCTGCAAAGAGATAATGTTGAAGTAGTAAAGAGAGAATTACTGGATACAGGGTTGATAATTGAAGATAATAGTGACTTGACTTTCTTTCATCCATCATTTCATGAATACTTTTTCGCCCTAAACCTATCTGAAAAATCAGATGAAGAATTGATAGGATTTGTAAAGGAATATAATAGTAATGACACATATTACGAAATATTTATTTATTTAGCAGGATTGTTAAAGAAAAATAATCGGCAAAGAATATTTTTTGACTATTTAGAAAAAAACAATTTACTTTTATATAGAAAATGCCTGGAGGCAAGGTTTGATTTCAATAATCAGTTAAAAGAAAATTGGTCTAAAGAGTATACGATTAGCTATTTTAAACAAGTTCGAGATAGTTACTTAGAAATAATAGAAAGTCACTTTAAAACTATTAAAGAATACTTTTACCCCTGGTATTTAATAAAATACCAAGATATAAAAGTTCCTTTGGGGGTAACAATCGAAGGAAGCATGGATTTTGAAACACCAGCAATTGACTTTAGGTTTTTACTTACTCCAAATGAAAATAAAGGAGTACCCGAAGTAATATTAAGAGAGTATGCAGGTGGGCCCAAAATGTACAAGAAGGATATTAAAGGGAATGATGTAAGCATACCAATCATGACTTTTAATGGTGGAAACCACTGGTTTTTAAATTTGCAGGCTACTGATATGGGTATAGATTCTGCAAGAGAAGTAGCACTTTATGCTGTAAAAAAACAACTGAAAGATATCTTCGATAAAAAAACACTTTTTGATATAGAGCCACCAGAAATGACTGTGATGCAAATAGAAAATACTTTAAGAACTCTACCTCTCGAACGTTTTTCAATGTCGGGAGAAAAAGCAGATAGAAAACCTACTCTTTATAAACATTCTGTTGATCAATTAGTTGATTTGTTTTTGAAAAGAGATATTTTGCAATATGCAAACTCACTAAATGGTTCACTTTACTATAGTTCTGATGAAGTAATACGTACGATGCTTTCTGTCTTACGATTAAAAAAAATGGGAATTGACCCAAAGAAGTATTTATTACCTGGTCCTGATATAGATTGGAATCAACTAGATAAGAGTCGAGGATATATTTGGGATGTATGGAGCGATGAGCAATTAAACAAATTAATAACCCGATTCTATGAGCACTTCCAGCTATCGTATAGATTTATAGTAAAAAACCATATTACATCTTTAAAGGACTTCCTACCATTTTATGCAATGGGACCTATAAAGTTTAATGTTAATTTTTATAGGGAGGAAAGTTTTGGTGGCGGTGTTGAGACAACATGGGAGCCAGTTAGTGATATAAATAAGAGTAGCCCGTTAGTTATTCAAATACCAAAAAGAAATAATCGCCATGATATAGAAAGAGAGGAAGAAAATTATCAAAAGATGAATCAGGCCTTATCAAAATTGGGAAGAAAAAGCCTACCATTTTTTAGTAGCAGCAATTCGGCACTAAGTATGTATATTCGAGATAATGATGAACTAAGGAAAAAAGTATATGACCAATTAAAAGAAGATTTAAGTTATATACTAGGTGATTTGAATTAAATGATAATTTTTTAAAATATCTACTTTAATTAATATGGTTTCTATCAATTTTTTGTTTGCTATACCAAATCAAGATTTTTTATCCATAATAATTTCACGCTAAAAGGTTCAAGTATGTAAGGAAAGTCAGCAAGACCTTGTACAAAAAATAATAGAGAGAATTTCGAAATAATTATAAGAAGACTGATCAAGTATTCATTAAAAAAGATTTAGTTAACAAATTTAAATTTAATAAAAACCTCATTTATAGCTAATAAGGAGAGCCTTATCATAAGTTTTTATCATTGGGGAAAAGCTCATGTTTATAAGAGTAATATCTCAAGAAAAAACAATTTTTTTTATTAAAACACAGTTCTTATATAGCCAAATACAAATCAGTTCAATGTAAAACGGAGTGCCAAAGAATTGGCGCTCCGTTTTTCCTGTTATATATTTACGTTTTAGTAAGGAGAGTGTGGAATGTTGTAATTTGGATATTGTGAGTATGGGTAAGGAACTATCTCTTTCGTTAATTGAATCAAAATAGACGATACCTTATTTAAGCATCGCAATTGTTAGTTAAATTATGATCATTGTGTAATATTTGGTACATTTCATAGCTATAAAATATTTACTTACCCTTATGGTGTTATATAAGTATTGATCTGCATATGGTACACCAAGTATTTGCCAAGTGATTATAAAGGCGAAGTCCTTTCTTCTAATGGATGAAATCGAATTGTTACGAATCCAAAAGAAATGAGTTATGGAACCGTAGCATACATTTATGAAGCCTAACTTTTTTCAACACATAACAATAATATTATAGGGAGTGGTTTGGACTGGTATGCTCATTGTGGTAGGGCCAAATACATAAAGTAAATTTCGGTTTACAGGATTTAAGGTGAAGGTTTGATTTAAAACTCCCATTAAATTTCTCATCTGCATCTACTGAATAATCTTGTCATAGTAACCGTACCATAAATAGAACTTAATTTTTTTCATTTAATCCTCTCCATTTTGGTGAATAATTAACGAAATTGATTCCTTTAGAAACTGGAGCTGAGGAGTTATGAAATGTCTTGAAAGAAATTTCTGTTAGCCTTACAAATTTTATGTTTCTAACGAATAGATATTACTTAATAAACACTAATAAACAGTAGCTAGAATTCTTTTAGAACGTAGGAAAATGATGATTATAGGTATTATGTAAAGGAGCATGTTATGTATAATTTTTACGCTAGGACGGATATGAATCCTCCGAATCTAGTTTCGTTTGCTCGAGGAGATGTGACTGGGGATAGAGTACTTGATAATGTCTATTTAACCGGCAT
>DGOU01000256.1:491-6655 GCA_002390165.1 Lutibacter sp. UBA4458 | reverse complement strand
TCAACCTATACTAGGACAAGACACAAAACTCAAATATTGAAAATAAATTTAGTATTTTAACAACTCTTACAGAATAAAAATAAAATAGATATGAAAACAATTGCAACCATCATTTTAACCATAATATTATCAATTAACTTGACTTATGCACAAGATATTCCTACTAAAGAACCTATTGGAGGAGAAACTTTTGGGCATAGTGTAAAGAAAATAAGCGACGATTTATACGTCTTTCGCTGGTGGGTTTATCGTAATATCTTTCTGATTACTGATGAAGGGGTAATTGTTACAGACCCTATGAATCCTAAAGCAGCAAAATTATTACTGAGCGAGATTCGTAAAATAACAGATAAGCCTATAAAATATGTAATCTATAGCCATAATCATCACGACCATATTTCTGGTGGTAATATCTTCAAAAAAGAAGGAGCAACATTTATTGGACATAAAAATTTATTAAAAGAATTAACCGACCATCCTAATCCAGTAACACCTCTGCCAGATATTACATTTTACAATAATTACACTTTGAAGTTAGGAAATAGAACATTAGAATTATTTTACTTTGGCCCAAATCATGGTGAAAGTTTAATTGTAATGCGAATCCCAAAAGAGAAGATTTTATTTATTGTTGATATAGTCACACCGAGAAGAGTTGCCTTTAGAGGAATGCCTGATTTCTGGCCAGATGAATGGGTTAGAACACTAAAAGAAATTGAGCAAATGGAATTTGACTATGTCATTTCTGGTCATGGACCTGAAGATCAACCAGCAATAGATTCTTCTACAATAGTTAAAGAACAAAGAGTGTATTTAGAAGATTTGATGAGTGCAGTTAAAACAGCAATGGATTCTGGAACTCATAATCCTGACGAACTTAAAAAAGTAGTAAAACTTCCTAAATATGAAAACTGGCAATATTATAATGAGTGGCTACCAATGAATATTGAGCGTATTTGGGCTTTTTATCATATGGGTTGGTAATTCAGTTATTTAGATAAAAAACTACCGCCAACAACTGGTAGAATTCATTGTTGTAATCAAGTAAAAAGAATAATAAAACTATAAATCAAACATAACGGTAAAAAGGAAATTAGCATCGTTGAAATTCAACAACGAAATCATACCAAACCCGTTGTTGGAGGTAATTTGAACAACCTCTACAGTACTCAATTCAATCCTGAGTTTTTTGAAACTTATACACTTTATGGGGTAGTGCTAAAAAAAGCGGCAATTGCCGCTTTTTTTTTATCTTGATCTTCTTCGTTTTGAAAAATTATTTGGAGCTCCGGAATTAGAATCTTTTCTAGATCGTTTTCTACCAAAATTGCTAAAATCTCCTTTTGGCTTTCTATCATTGCTTCTTTTCCTATCGCCACCTTTATAATCTCTTCTTCCTCCGCTTCTTCTTCCTGAACGTTTTTTTTCTGTAATTTCTACATTTACGCTTCTACCTTCAAAATCAACATCATTCTCTTTAAAAGTAGCTATAGTTTCGTCTGTGTAATTTTTGTCTAATTCAAAAAATGAAAAAGTATCTAAAATTTCAATTTGACCTATTTCAATGTTTTTAGCAATTCGTTGCTCATTAATTAAACCAATTAACCTAGCTGGGTTTAGTTTATCTTTTCTACCAATATTAATAAAGAAACGAGACATGTTTTCATCATCTCTTCGTTTTCCTCTGCTGTCAGAATTTCTCATATGCTCGCTATCATTTAAGTCAGGAGCATTTTGATAATAGGTTAAAAACGTATTAAATTCTAAGGAAACAAACCGTTTAATTAACTCTTCACGGTCTAAATCCATTAATTTTTCATAAATAGAAGGTAAAAAGTCTGCTATTTCAGTTTCGTTAACGTTAATATCTTGAACTTTGTCAATTAATTTTAATAATTGATTTTGACAAATTTCTTTACCTGTTGGAATTGGGGTGCTAACAAACTTTTTTCCAATAAGTCTTTCAATAGGACGAAGTTTTCCTTTCTCTCTTGAAGTAACAATTGCAATAGAAATACCTTCTTTTCCAGCACGACCAGTTCTACCACTACGGTGTGTATAAGACTCTATTTGGTCTGGTAATTTATGGTTTATAACGTGAGTTAAATCGGTTACATCTAAACCTCTAGCTGCAACATCTGTTGCTACTAATAACTGTAAATGTTTTTTACGAAATTTCCCCATAACACTATCGCGTTGTGCTTGAGATAAATCGCCATGTAATGAATCAGCGCTATAACCATCTTTTATTAATTTATCGGCTACTTCTTGCGTTTCTCTTCTAGTTCTGCAAAAAATAATACCATAAATATCTGTATTTACATCAGCAATTCTTTTTAAAGCTGCATATCTATTTCTTTCAGAAACTACATAATATTGGTGCGAAACCTGATCTGCACCTATATTTTTTTTACCTGCATTAATTTCTACTGGATTGTGCATGTAATTTCTAGCAATTCGTTCTACTTCTTTTGGGAAAGTTGCTGAAAATAATAGCGTTTGTTTCTCTTCTGGCGTTACTGCAAGCACTTTATCTAATTCATCTTTAAAACCCATATTTAACATTTCATCGGCCTCATCTAATACAAGCCATTTAACGTTAGATAATTTAAGTTGTTTTCTTTTGATTAAATCTACAGTTCTACCTGGTGTACCAACCACTATGTGAGAACCTCTTTTAAGTTTTCTAATCTGCTCATCAATATTAGAGCCTCCATAAACGGCAGTAACTCTAAAATTTTCTAAATGAGAAGAAAATTCTTCGATATTTTTAGCAATTTGGATTGCTAATTCACGAGTTGGAGATAATATAATTGCTTGAGTATCCTTATTATTAGTTTCAATTTGTTCTAAAATTGGTAAACTAAAAGCTGCAGTTTTTCCTGTTCCTGTTTGTGCAAACGCTTTTAAATCTTCTCTTGAATTTAAAACTTGAGGAATTGCTTTGGATTGAATTTCTGTAGGATTTTCGTATCCTAAATCGGTTAAGGCCTTAATAATGTTTTTATTAAGCCCTAACTCCATAAATGTCGACATTCTGTATATATTAGTGATTTACAGACGCCCATCTATAAACCGGTTAAAAACGTGCAAAGATACACTTTAAAATTATACTACCGCCAATAAATTAATTTAATTCTAATTTTTCTAACTGAGTGTTTAAATATCTGGAACCTAGGTAAGTAAATCCGTTTTCAACAGTTCCATTTTTATTGACTATAATTGCTCTAGGATAATTACTAGTTAAATATTGATTTGCATAGCTATTAGAAGTAAGCTTATATTGATAATTTAAATTCAATAATTTTAAGTTTGGGTCTGTTGCTAAATCATTACTTTCATTTTGTAAATGAATTCCAATAAACAATACTTCTGGGTATGTGTTTTTTAAATACTTTATTCTACTAACAAAGTAATCGGTAGACATAAATTCTGTAGACCAAAAATAGATTACTGCGTTTTTATCTTTAATAATATCTTTTATATTTTTCACTTCGTTAGCATAAGTTTTTATGTCAAAATTGTGTAAAGGATTTTTATTTTTAACATACTTACTGTCACTAACTAATTTTTTTATTTGATCTTTGTAATCAGAGTTTGTACAGTACTTTAAGAAAATATCTAATGTTTTTTTATTAATACTACAAGTAGACTCACTCTTTAAAAAATCATTAAGTACTACACGTTTTAGCAATGTGTTTTTAAATTTTTCTAAGGTAATATGATCAACTATTTCTAGAAGAAGCGTATTAGTAAGTTTATTTTTTGAAATATCCTTATTTTGATAGCTTAAATTATATAAATAACTAATTACATAATTTTGGTATGGATAAAAGGAAACTAAAGATGCTTCATTTAAATTAATTGTATTTCTATAGTTATAAAACTCTGATTTTATGGCCGGAAAATTAGGCTGTTTATTAGCAATTTTATAATAATAAGGGTATATTTCTTTTAAATTATACAAAGGATAGTATAGAGCAGTGTTTGCCAATTTTCTATAATTTGCACTTATTTTATCTTTTTCAAGAGAAAGAAAATCTTTATAAATTGTAGCTCTTTTTTTTGTTAATGAATCAATTTTATGTTGAAAATTAGTTTGATTTAAGTTAAATTGACTTAACATTTCTTTATCATCCTTTTCATTTTGTAAAAATAAATTTATTAAAAATTCATTTTTTGAACTTCCTTTTCCACTAAATACAATTGATTTATCAAAATCCCATGTATTTAACCTTACCAAAATACTATCGGATGGCTCTAAATAAATGTATTGAAATTCATTACCATGTTTAAAGGTATATAAACCTTCTTTCAATTGTTTAAATTTTGCGGAAAACTTATTTTTTTGGTTTAACAAAATAGTATCTATAACCTTATCATCTTTTAAAAATAGCACATATTTTGATTTAGGATTAACAATTTCTCCTCCAAAATAGGTGCCCTTTTTTACAGAATGGTTATGTTCAGCACAACCAAAAATGGAAAATAAAAATAAAGACGTTATTAAATACTTCATATATACTTGAGTTAAAACAAAAATACATACTTGTTTAAAGGCATTTTGTTAAATAGATGTTAATTTAATATTAGTTAAAAAAAAAGGATAAATAATTAAGATTTGTTTAAATGATTTATAATTCATTAAAATTATTACTTTTGCAAAACTTTTAAAAATACATAAATTATACATATATGCTATCAGTATCAAATTTATCTGTTCAATTTGGAAAACGAATTTTGTTTGATGAAGTAAATACCAAATTTACAGTTGGTAATTGTTACGGAATAATTGGAGCCAATGGTTCTGGAAAATCGACTTTCTTAAAAATTATATCAGGAAAAATAGAACCTACATCTGGTCAAGTTCATTTAGATAAAGGTAAACGAATGTCTGTTTTATCTCAAGATCACTTTGCTTTTGATGAATTCCCAATATTAGATACAGTAATGATGGGAAATAATGAGATGTATAATTTAAAAAAGGAAATGGATGCCATTTATGCAAAGGAAGATTTTTCGGAAGAAGATGGTATTAAAGCAGGCGAATTAGGGGTGGATTTTGAAGAAATGAATGGATGGAATGCCGAAAGTGATGCAGCTTCTTTATTGTCTTCTTTAGGAATAAAAGAAGAAATGCATTATAATTTAATGAGCGAATTAGATAATAAATCTAAAGTTCGAGTTTTATTAGCACAAGCTTTATTTGGTAATCCAGATGTGTTAATAATGGATGAGCCTACTAACGATTTAGATTTTGAAACCATTGGTTGGTTAGAGAATTTTTTAGCAAATTATGATAATACGGTAATTGTGGTTTCGCATGACCGTCACTTTTTAGATGCAGTTTGTACACATGTCTCAGATATTGATTTTGGTAAAATAAATCATTATTCAGGAAATTATTCTTTTTGGTACGAATCTAGCCAACTTGCTGCAAAACAAAGAGCACAACAAAACAAAAAAGCCGAAGATAAAAAGAAAGAATTAGAAGAGTTTATTCGTCGTTTTTCTGCAAATGTTGCAAAATCAAAACAAGCAACTTCCAGAAAAAAAATGATAGAACGTTTAAATGTAGATGAAATTAAACCTTCAAGCAGAAGATATCCAGCAATTATTTTTGACCGAGAACGTGTTGCAGGAGACCAAATTTTAAATGTGGAGCATTTTTCTAAAACCATGGATGGAGAAACTTTATTTACTGATGTAAGTTTTAATTTGAATAGGGGAGATAAAGTGGCTTTAATTTCTAAAAATTCAAAAGCCGTTACAGCCTTTTATCAAATTTTAAATGGATATGATAAGCAAGATAATGGTAAATTACAATGGGGTGTTACCACTAATCAATCGTATTTGCCATTGGATAATTCAGGTTTTTTTAACGATGCAAGTTTAAATTTAGTAGATTGGTTACGTCAATATGCTAAAACGGAAGAAGAGCGAGAAGAAGTTTATTTAAGAGGATTTTTAGGTAAAATGATTTTTAGTGGGGAAGAGGCTTTAAAAAAATGTAATGTGCTTTCGGGTGGTGAAAAAGTAAGATGTATGTTATCTAGAATGATGATGACAAGAGCAAATGTGTTAATGTTAGATGAGCCTACAAACCACTTAGATTTAGAATCTATTCAAGCATTTAATAATTCATTAAAAAACTTTAAAGGAAC
>DGOU01000256.1:0-438 GCA_002390165.1 Lutibacter sp. UBA4458 | reverse complement strand
TTAATTGACAGATATACTACTTTTGATGAATATTTGAATAATCCAAAAGTTAAGGAGTTACGTAATAAAATGTACAACTAATAAAAGTTTTTTTAAAAGTGGATTTTTAAGTTATATTGAGCTTGTCGAAATATTTTAATTAGTAGTTAAACAAAGTTAATTTCGATAGGCTTAGTTTGACAATATCAATTTTAATTTTTTAAGATAAGCTAATTCTTTTCCGCTTTACTATTGACCTTGCATGCGTCTTCTTTTACCCAGTTCTTGAAGCATTTTTCTATTAAAACTGCGTTCTGCTTTTTTTAAGAGCAGTATTTTTTTTCCTGAAATTACTGTAGATAACTCGTTAACCATACTTATTTTAGCATCCGTAATTTGTTGCTCAATTTTTAGCGAATTATCAATTAATTTTTGAGCTTGATTTTCAGTAATATAATC
>DGOU01000153.1 GCA_002390165.1 Lutibacter sp. UBA4458 | reverse complement strand
TCCTTCCCATTCATCATAAAACTGCTGAAGAAAAATCTCCATATAAACATGCCTTTCTTCAGCAATTTTTTTACCAGTTTTAGTATTCATTCTACCTTTTAACAACAATAATTTTTCGTAAAAATGATTTATTGTCGGAGCTTTGGAGTGTTTATATTCCTCTTTAGTTTGATTTAATTTAGGCTTAATTTCAGGATCGTATAACGTTCTATTTTTAAATCCTCCATAATTAAAACACCGGGCAATACCAATTGCTCCAATAGCATCTAATCTATCCGCATCTTGAATTACTTGTAATTCTGGTGAAGTAAATTTTTGTGTAAAATTACCACCTTTATAGGAAATGTAGGAAATAATATTTTCAATATGCATAATTTCTGAATCGGCAACTTGTTGGGTTTTTAAAAATTCTTTTGCAATTTTTGGACCAACAGTTTCATCGCCATTATTAAATTTTGAATCTGCAATATCGTGTAATAATGCTCCTAATTCCACTATAAATAAATCAACATTTTCATTTTTAGCAATTAGTTTGGCGTTATTCCAAACACGTAATATATGAAACCAATCATGACCACCTTCTGCATTTTTTAAGGTTGTTTTTACAAAGTTAACCGTATTGGTAATTACTTGTTTTTTATTCATTTTTTTAAATTAATTATAAATTGCAATACATTTTCCTTGAACGCATGTTACACTATTAGGAGGGGAAACAACCGAACAATCTGAAAAAATTCCCCATTTTTCATTAAAAACAGCTTCTTTTTCATTGTATGTAGTAACTTTTTCTTTTAATAATTCAACATTTAAAGAGGTGCTAAAAACCAAATAACTTTGAGGTCCGCCACAAGCTTTGCGTCCAAATGCAATATAATCGCATTCGGAATTTTCCGAGCAAGTTCCTGCGGAAATTAGTTGTTCAATTTCATTATTTAAAAGATTTAATTCGGCTAAATCTTCCTCTTTTGAGGTTTCAGAATTATTAGAACAACTTAAAACGATTGCCATTAAAGCAATCGTTTTTAATAAGTATTTAAATGTTTTCATTCTTTTAATTTTAATAATTACAATTTATTCACAAAAATTGAACGACCAAAATTAATTGGAAATATTAACAAAATTCATCGTAGGCGCCAGCTAAATTAGCAGCAATAACTTCTGCAGGTCTTCCTTCAATATGATGACGTTCTAACATATGAACTAACTCACCATCTTTAAACAAGGCAATGGCAGGTGATGATGGAGGAAAAGGAATCATATTTTCACGAGCTGTTGCTGTTGCTTGGGCATCAACTCCAGCAAATACAGTTACTAACTGGCTTGGTGTTTTATCAAATTGCAAGGATGAAATTGCACCTGGTCGAGCAGTACCAGCAGCACAACCGCAAACGGAGTTTACCATTATCAAAGTGGTTCCTTCTTTTTTTAGAGCATTAGTAACTTCTTCTGAAGTGTGTAATGAGGTAAAACCAGCGTTTTCTAATTCTTCTTGCATTGGCTTTACTAATTCTGGTGGATACATATTTTTTATTTTTTAGTTAGGTATTTTAAAATGCAAATATACTAGTTTTTAGCACTAAAAATTTATAAATATTTTAACGTTAATATTTTAGTACTATAATATAGAGAATAGTATAAAATGTATCTTTGTGCGGTAAAAAATAAATATGGGGAATTTTTTAAAATGGATTGGTGCTGGGCTTGGATTTTCATTAGGAGGTCCAATTGGTAGTATTTTGGGTTATGCTGTTGGAAGTTTTATAAGTGGTTTTACCAAAGAAGATGTAGAACGAGCTAAACAATTTAAATCAAGCGGAGTAAATACACAATCGGGAGATTTTGAAATTAGCTTACTTATTTTAGCTGCTTTAGTGATAAAAGCGGATGGAAAAGCTAATGAGGCTGAACTAGTATATGTACGAAATCATTTTAAAAGAATGTATGGTGAAGCTCGTGCAAATAACGCTTTTAAGTTATTTAAAGGAGTTATTAAAAATAATCAAATTTCTACACGTCAGGTTTGTTTACAAATTAGACAAAATATAACGCATGCATCCCGTTTACAATTAATTCATTTTTTATTTGGAATAGCAAAAGCAGATGGTTTTGTTTCTAATAATGAAGTAGAAGTAATTAAAACGATATCGGGTTATTTAGGTGTAAACACCTATGATTTTGAATCTATTAAAGCCATGTTTTATGATAGTTCAGATAGTTCATATAGAATTTTAGGAATTGAGAAAACTGCAACGGATTTAGAGGTTAAAAAAGCCTATAGAAAAATGGCGAAAAAATACCACCCAGATAAGCTACAACATTTGGGAGAACAACTTAAAAAAGGAGCCGAAGAAAAATTCAAGGAAGTTCAAAAAGCATACGATAACATTCAAAAAGAAAGGGGTTTATAATTTTAATTGTGACTTATTTAAAAATGTAGTGTCATAATAATGTAAGTAAGAATTAATTATAAGAATTAATCGAGGAATAATTAAAGTTAATAAGTTACCCCAAGATTATGTAAAGCGCCTCTTTTATAGGTTTAGAGGCGCTTTTTTTTGTTTTTAATTTAAAAATTTAATTCCATTAAAAAGACTTCTCATTATTAGTTACTTATCAATTTTAAAGAAGAAAATAGATGTTATCCTGCGAAGGTAGGAATCTAAACTCATCATTCTTATGGATTCCTGTTTTCACAGGAATGACAAAACAAAGGCTAAACACATTAAATTAATACTCTGCAACATTCAGCTTATATGTGACTTTATCTAAAATTAAGTGTCTGATTATATGTAAATGGAATATTAAAACAACTCCATCAGAAAGATTTCCCCACTTATTAATGAAAAACGCCATCCCAAAGGCGTTTTTTTTATTTTAAATATTTCAAAATACTTTGTGGACCATCTAAAATAGATTTTACTATTTGTAAAGTGCCATCTTCTTTAGTAATTGTATGCCATTTAACTAATGAAATTTGCAATTTCTCAATTTCAATACCTGTAATTGCATGAGGATGTACGCAACTTCCATCATTAAAATAAGGTAATTCGTTAGGGCTTGGAAATCTTGGGCGGTGTGTATGACCAGCTATAACCATTTGATTGTTATTTGCTAGAATCCATTTTTTTAATCGTTTTTCAACTCTAAGAAGTTCTTTGTAGTTTTTTGCCGGACTTGTAGGGTCTTTAATTCCTAAAATCTGCAAAGGTTTCCAAAAATATTTAACTAAAAACCGACTTAATTTCCATAAAACATAATTAAAAAAATCGGCTTGATGGCCATGAATTAAAAGGACGTTTTTTTTGACCCCTTCAATTTCTAAAATAATACTTTCGTTTATAACTAAGTCTTTTAAAAAATCTATTTTAGAGTAAGTATTTTCATCAAA
>DGOU01000246.1:2734-4320 GCA_002390165.1 Lutibacter sp. UBA4458 | reverse complement strand
ACCACAGCAACCTATGAAATTTTGAAAGCTCAAATAGATAAATACGACGATTTAGAAAATAATGTAGCGTTTTTAAGTGAGTATTCTATGTATAATAAACGTGCCGATTTTGCAGGTTTTGTTTTGTTTAATGAAAAAAATGAGGAAATATTTACTTTTGGTAAATATAAAGGTCAAAAAGTTGTAGATGTTTTATTAAAAGATAAAGGTTATTTCTCTTGGATTGAAAATGCAGATTTTCCACTATACACTAAAAAAATATTAAAGGAAATTAAAGAAAGAGTATTACGTAATAAAAAGGAAAGCACTTTAGAAGATTTACAAAATAAATTCAATAAAAAATTATAGATATGTTAGTTAATTTTGAAAGCTTAAAAAATTCTTCAAGAGTTTGGGTGTACCAGGCTAATAGAGCATTTTCTGCAAATGAAGAAGAGGAAATTATTTCCAAACTCAAAAATTTTATTTCTTTATGGAAAGTTCATGGGAAAGATTTAAAAGCGTCTTATCAAATTAAATATCATCAGTTTATTGTAATAGTTGTAGATGAAGATTTTAACGAAACTTCAGGATGTTCTATAGATGCATCTGTAAATTTAATTTTAAAATTAGAACAAAGTTTAAAGTTAGATTTAACCAATAAATTAAATGTATCGTTTAAAGATAATAATAATATTAATGTAGTTAGTCTTTTAGATTTTAAAAACTATGTAAAGCAACAAAAAATTACTAAAAACACCATTGTTTTTAACAATATGGTAACTACTAAAGGAGATTTTGAATCGCAATGGGAAGTGCCTGCAAAAAATAGTTGGCATAAACGATTTTTTGCTTAATAATATTTTAAATTATTCGTGTTAATGTTCAAAAAATTACTTTTTCTATATTTTTTTAGTGTCACCTTTTTTAATTTTGCTCAGGAAAAAGAATTGTTTCCTTTGCAAACTAAGGATTCTTTAGCACAACAAAAATGGGTAGATTCTATTATAAAAACGTTGTCCGTTGATGAAAAAATAGGACAATTGTTTATGCTACAAGCATATTCCAATAAAGACAAAAAACACTATAATAAAATTGAAAATTTAATTGAAAAATATCATTTAGGAGGTCTTATATTTATGCAAGGTACCGCTTTAAAACAAGCAAAACTTACTAATAAATATCAATCTATTTCAAAAGTACCTTTGCTTATTGGTTTAGATGCCGAATGGGGTTTAAATATGCGATTAAAAAATACGTTTCGTTTTCCTTGGAATATGACGTTGGGTGCCATTAGAGATAACCAACTTATTGAACAATTTGGAAAACAATTAGCACAACATTGTAAGCGAATTGGCATAAACATTAATTTTGCTCCTGTTGTTGATATAAATATAAACCCTGAAAACCCTATTATTGGAAATCGATCTTTTGGGGAAAATAGAGAAAATGTTACTAATAAAGCTACTGCTTTTATAAAAGGATTACAAAGTGAACATGTTTTAGCTTGTGCCAAACATTTTCCTGGTCATGGCGATACAGATTCGGATTCGCACACTTCCTTGCCAGTTTTAAATTTTAGTCGTAAAAGACTGGATTCTATTGAG
>DGOU01000246.1:0-2720 GCA_002390165.1 Lutibacter sp. UBA4458 | reverse complement strand
AAAGCCTTAGAAGCTAATCGTAATTTACCTACTTCATTATCCTATAATGTAGTTACCAATTTATTACAAAATCAATTAAACTTTAAAGGATTAATAATTACAGATGCTTTAAACATGAAAGGAGCAGCTAATTTTGCTAAACCAGGAGAATTAGAATTAGATGCCTTTTTAGCTGGTAATGATATTTTATTATTTCCCGAAGATGTTAAATCGGCAATCGCAAACATAAAAAAGGCAGTAAATGATAGTATAGTTACCGTGAAAAGGCTGAATTATTCGGTTAAAAAAATATTGAAAGCAAAATATTGGGCTGGTTTAAATAATTATCATTACATAAATATAGAAAATTTACAAAGAGATATTCATACTTCTAAAAATGATTTATTAAACAGAAAATTAGTTCAAAATTCTATTACGTTATTAAAAAATAAGCAAGGTATTTTACCTATTCAAAAATTAGAAAATAAAAAAATAGCTTATGTAAAATTAGGAAATGCTTTTGATAATTCTTTTGTAAAAATGTTGCAAAATTACACGGATGTAGATATTGTTTCAAGTAATAAATTAGATGAACTTATTACTAAATTAAAAAAATATAATTTAGTAATAATTGGATTTCATAAATCGAATAAAAACCCTTGGAAAAATTATAAATTCACTAATAAAGAATTAGTTTGGTTATATGAAATTTCACGAACTAATAACGTTATTTTAGATGTTTTTGCAAGTCCATATAGTTTATTGCAAATTAAAACTTTTGAAAATATAGAAGGATTAATAGTATCTTATCAAAACAGTAAAATTGCGCAAGAATTAAGTGCTCAGGCAATTTTTGGAGCGATAGATGTAAAAGGAAAATTGCCAGTTTCTATTAGAAATGAATTTGATGAAGGCTATGGAATTTGGTCCACATCTTTAAAAAGATTAGCCTATTCTATTCCTGAAGAGGTAAATTTAAGTAGTACTAAATTAAAAAAAATTGATTCGGTTGCAAAGGTTGTTATAAATCAAAAAATGGCTCCAGGATTCCAAATTTTGGTTGCCAGAGATGGAAAGGTAGTTTACAATAAAAGTTTTGGATATCATACCTATAAAAATAAGATATCGGTAAAAAAGAGAGATGTATATGATATAGCTTCACTAACCAAAATATTGGCTACATTGCCATTAATAATGGAACTGCAACAAAAAGGAGTTTTAAATTTAGATACTACTTTAGGAACGCTTTTGCCAAATTTAAAAGGAACTAATAAAGATACATTAACCGTTAAAGAAGTGCTTTCTCATGTGGGAAGGTTAAAAGCGTGGATTCCATTTTATTTAAAAACATTAGACTCCATTACTAAAAAACCTTCAAAAAAATATTATAGAGTTACAAAATCAAAGAAATTTAGTATAAAAGTTGCTGATAATTTGTTTTTAAGAAGAGATTATAAAGATTCTATTTATGCTAGAATAGTAGAGGCTGATCAACGCGAAAAACCTGGCTATAAATATAGCGATTTATCCTATTATTTATTTAAAGAATATTTAGAAAAACAGTACCATCAAAATTTAAATGATTTAACGCAACAGCACTTTTATAAATCGTTAGGCGCAAACAGAACCAGTTATTTACCCTTAAATAAGTTTAAGAAAAATAATATTGTTCCAACGGAAAAAGACACATATTACAGAGATCAGTTATTACATGGAAATGTTCATGATATGGGAGCTGCAATGTTAGGAGGAATTGGCGGGCATGCAGGTTTATTTACCAATGCAAATGATATTGCAAAAATAATGCAAATGTATTTGCAAAAAGGATATTTTGGAGGAAAAAGGTATTTTACTTCAAAAACAATAAATACTTTTAATCATAGGTATTATGCCAAAGATAGCGTTAGAAGAGGTGTTGGTTTTGATAAACCTCAAATAAAAGAAATTGAAAAAGCTACTTGTGCTTGTGTTTCTGATGAAAGTTTTGGACATAGTGGTTTTACGGGAACTTATGCTTGGGCTGATCCAAAAAGTGGTATTGTATATGTATTTTTATCTAATAGAGTTTATCCAACTATGAAAAATAAAAAATTGATACATAATGATATTCGCACAAAAATTCAGCAAATAATTCAAGATGCAACTATTAAGTAATTTTTGTTGTTTTCAAAATATTAAGTTATTTATTTTTATTAAAATAGTTTTTAAATAATATTGAAGTAAATGTATCAGTTCTAGGCTTTTTTAAGCTACTAATTTTTGAAAGCGTATTCTATAATATTTGCACCCATTTTTAAAGCTTTTTCTCTAATTTCTTTTGGGTCGTTGTGTACTTCTTTATTTTCCCATCCGTCACTTAAATCCGATTCGTAATCGTAAAAGCAAACTAATCTACCTTTATAAAAAATTCCAAAAGCTTGCGCGGGTTTTTTATTGTGCTCATGAATTTTAGGTAAACCTTTTTTAAAAGTAAAAGTTTGATGATAAATAGGATGATTTTTTGGTATTTCTTGAAATTCTAAATTAGGAAATACTTTTTTCATTTCTCGTCTAATATATGTATCTAAACCATAATTATCAGAAATTTCTAAAAAACCACCTGAAATAAGATAATTTCTAAGATTTTCAGCATCTTCATCAGAAATAATTACATTTCCATGTCCAGTCATAAAAACAATAGGATAGTTAAAAAGTGCTCTACTACCAACTTCAACGTTTACGGGGTTTTCATCTATTTTAGT
>DGOU01000093.1:985-15174 GCA_002390165.1 Lutibacter sp. UBA4458 | reverse complement strand
ATGAGAATCTAATTGTCTATTATCTGCATTTTCATATCCAGAGATATCATACGTATAAAGTAATAATTTATTATCTATAGATAAATTTAAACCTCCTGCCGCACCAGTTACACCCGACAAAATATTTGTTAAAACAGTTCCATTTATATCAATAGTGTATAAAGCAACATTATAACCTGTAATATCATTTGTTTTAAGTGCTATTACACTTCCATCATTACTCCAATCACATTCGGTAATATAACTTCCATCTGCGGTCTGAAAAATTTGTTGTAATCCACTACCATCCTTATTAATCAAATATAATTTATCATAATGTGAATAAATTAGGCTACTGCCATTTGATGCCCAGGAGTAATCTACCTCATTTAAATTAAATCCTTCAACAGATACAGAAGACGTTATCTGAGTAACATTTGAGCCATCTGGGTTCATATAAAATAAATGTGTTTCATTATTAAAAGTTCTTAAGAAAGCAATTAAATTAGAGGTAGTATTTTTACGAGGCCTCCAACAATTTAAATCATCCGTTGTTAGTTCAACAATATTTTCTGGTTCAGAATCTGAAATATTATAATTTGCTGAATAAATTTTGTTATTATTATTAGTTCCTTTCTGAACGTAAAAATACCTGTTTTGAGGATCAACTTTTGTTTTAAATGTGTTAACTTTACTTAATACATCCTCGTTTATACTGTCTGTAGCAATAACTTGCCAAAAATATTTAACTCCATATTTTAAATTTGACACTACATAAGTAGTATCAATCAAGCTTGTAACATTTAGAATATTACTATCATAATCATTTTTTATTTCTAATTGATAGGTTATAGAATCTTCATCAGGATCACTTGAACTCCAAACTAATTCTAGAGATATTTCTTGATCTTCACTTCCATCCACTGGAGTAATTATTTCTGGTGTTGTTGGTGGTCTATTTAAGGCAGTATCATCTTCCATTTCAAAAATTACATTAACCTCTTTATCTACAGCAACTGTAGCTGGTTGAAAATTGGTTAAAAAATCATCTTTCTTTGCACTTACTGAATACTCTCCTATTTCAACATCAGTCATAACAAAATATCCATCACTATCACTAAAAACCGTATTATTTGAAGAATTAATAGTTACTTTAGCATTTTCAATTGGTTCAAAAGTTTTAGCTTTAACAACTCTTCCGGTAATTGTACCATATTGAACTAAATCTACCGTAGTTTCTGAACAACTAATTAAAAAAGAAACTAATAACAAACCTATAATAACTTTATATTTATATTTATTTTTCATGTCTATCTTATTTTTATTCAAAAATTACAGATTTAACTCTTTTATAAGGTTTCCCAAAATAGAAGTTTAATCCTACTCCAAATCTCCAAAAATAGTCATCTCTTTTTCCTTGAGCTAAACCATCTAATTTATCGCTAAAAACAGCGTTTTGTTCTCCAAAAATTTTAATTCCAATATTGTTAACTGGCAAATATTCTATTCCCAATCCTGCTTGCATTTTTGCATAGGGACTGGTTAAATCAAAATTTGTAACAGTTCCAACACCAACATATGCGAAAGGGGACAAATCTTCATAAGGAAGAAATTCATACTCTAAGTTTAAATCTAATGCCGCAAAATCATCCTTAAAGCCCTGACTTTCTAGCTGAAAATATCCTAATCCGAAGTTTAAATTTAAATTAGGGTTTTTAAAATATAATAAATATGAAATATTAGTAGATGGTTTCCCTTTAGAACCTCCGTAATCTCCTTCAATATTAGCTGAACCTACATTAATTCCAATTGCTACTTTACCTCTTCTATCTTCTAATTTTCTACCCAATAAAGCGGTTGATGCCGCCTCTTCTTTTTCTTTGTCATATTTTTCTTTTACCATTTTTACTACGGCATCACCTCCTTGAGGTTGCCATAAACCATCAATTATACCTTCAACAATTAAATTTTCAACGGCTTTATCTATAGCTTCTTTAACTGCTAATTGAGCTGGTTCATTTTTAGTAACACCAGTTTCAACTTCCAATAGTCGTCTTAATTTAACATATCTAAATAAATTAGCAGAAATACCTTGAGATAATATAGTTTTAGAGACATACACGTTTTTTAAAATACTTCCGCTTGATGTAGATACTGCACGTAAATATACTGTAATCCTATCCTCTCTGTATTGATTTGACCCTCCAACACCAAAATATCTAACACCAGAACCACCAGTAATAATATTTGAATCATAAGATATTACTCCTCCTTCTAATATAATACCAGCAAACAATAATGGAGGCATACTGGTAACCTGTTTCTGTTTTAAATTTTTAGCATATTCTTGGCGGGTTGAACGAATAATTTGACGTTCATTTAATAAATTTCCTATATTTTCTCTTTCAACAGGATTAAACCATTTTGAATCTTCTAATGATTTTAATAACATTGATGTACCTCCTTGCGTTATTGCTGTACTAAATGTAGAACCATTTTCAACAGGTTTATACTGACCTGTTTGATCTCTAAATTTGTATACACCTACTACAGATGGCTCAACTGGCAAAATACCAGATAAAATACTTTTTTGAGTTGTGTTTTCTCCAATTCGTGCTTTACTGGTTGTAAATGGCTGGTTGAAATATGCTCCGCAACTAGAAGTTAAAAATAACAATATATATATTGCTTTATAATATTTTTTTATCATAGAGGTTATTTTAGGGACATAGGTTAATTAGGTATAATTATTTGAGATTGCTCTCCTGTAGAAGTGTCTAAAATATTAACTGTTAAACCTTGGTTAGAAGGAGTTATATCAACCACAAAAGTACCAAAACTGTATGTTCCTACAGTAAAATTTGTATCTCCAAATTGTTGTTGAAATAAATCTTGTGATAAAGAATTTAATAATTGTCTATTTAATCCATCCGTAAAATTTTCTAAATCTGTTGCTCTAGTATTAGGTGCTGCAGATTCTTCTTTAAAATCATTTTGCGCATTTGCCTCAGCCAACATTTGTTGGTAATTAAATGAATCTCCACCAAAAAAAGGATTCATTGGTTTATAAACAAAATTTTGGGAATAAATTAAACTAGGGACACTAATAATTATAAGTGTTAAAATTATTTTTAACTTTTTCATCTTTAAATGTATTAAAACATTTTTAAATTCTACTATTTTTAAATAACATTTTTCTTTTCTTAGCAAAAAAACTTAAATTTATTAAGGTAGCTTTTACTTCTGATTTTAAATATTCTTCATCAGGTTTTGAATAAAATTGTATAACCTTTTTATCATCAACTTCTACACTAATAATACTACTTCTACCAAAGTAGGGTTTTTCCTTTATAACAATAATAAACGGATATTTATTACCTGAGGAATTATATGCTTGATAAAAATAATCATGAAAATCTTTACCGATTTTTGTAATTACTTCATCTAAAACAATACCTTTTAATACAAATTCACTTTCATTTAGAACTTTTTTTTCTCTTTTACCTTCACTATAAATTTTCGCAGAATCTTTGGAAACTAAATGACCATCTTTTCTAATAAACAAAAAAACTTTAATTTCTTCATTTTTTTGAATATTAACTTTTAATATAGATAATTCTTTTTCTTCTCCAGGTGCTAAAGAAAACTTTCCTGATTGACTATTTTTCGAATAATTACCTTGTGCTCCTTTTTTTAAAGAAAATAACAAATAGTTAAAATCATCTTTAAATATTGCATCATTATTTTGAGCAACAGCTTTTATTCCTACTAAATTATCTCTAATTTTTGTTATAATTTTTGCATTAATATTATTTTGAGAAAGAATATTATTTATTCCACAAAAAAAAATTATTATAAAAAAAATATTATTTATTAACTTCCTCAAAACAATTAGTAATTTTTAATAATTATTGTTTTAAAATTTGATTTTTGAATTACTTGTAATTTTTCACTTAATGAATTCTGCCCATAAATTTGAAGAGAATTTCCAACGCCTTCTTGTCTTATAACGAAATTAGACGGTGAATTATTATAGTAATTTATAAATTGATATTCATTACTGTTTCCCAATTGATTTACATTTTGAGAATTATTGGCATTTGCCCTAACATCAATTTGGTTATTTAATCCTTCTTGTTTTACATTAATAATATTAGCATTCTCATCTAATTGGAGGACACCTGGTGTAATATTTTTATTTTGTAAAATTAAAGAAGCGTCTTGATTTAATTGAGTATATAGATTAATAGTTGCATTGTCATTTGATTGTGCAGTTACCTTAAAAGCAAAAAAACTATATATTCCAATTAAAATAAATAGAATTTGTTTATAATTTTTCATAATAATCAAAATTTTATAAAAGGGGGGGGATAATTTCCCCCCCTTAAAATTATAATTAAATTAATTAATATCAAACACAACTACTAATTTAATGTAACTCCATTTAATTGAGTAACCATTGCATTATTATTATTGCCAATTTGATCTACTACACTAGTATTATTATCTAACAATGCTGTCTGATCAACACAAGAAAAATTATTCATACCAGTTTGTGTAACAGTGCTAGTATTTACAAAAAAGTCTGAATATTGATTAACTCCTGCAAAATTATAATCACCTGTTTGTGTAATGCTACTATAGTTTTCACCATTGTCACCATTTTGGGTAACACATGCTATATTAATATCATCAGCAGCATATTGTTTTACATAGCTCTTATTAAATTGCCAATGCGTTGCATTTTGATTAACATTTGCTAATCCATTACCATGTTGATAAATTTCACTATCATTTATACCATCGTTTTCAGCTGTTTGAGATAACCATGCAGAATTATAACCTCCTTTATCTTGAACTATGTCACTTGAATTTTTAGTTGCATTATCACCATTAACTGTAGCATTTTGATATACAGACGCAAAATTTCTATTTTCTTCTTGGATTATATCACTATTATTCATGCTGTTTCTATCTGAAGCAAATTGATTAACCTTAGCTATATTATAACCAGTTTGTGTTATTCCACTTAAATTTTTAGCTCCATAGTGGCTTTCTTGCATAACATAAGCTCTATTAGAACCTCTTTGTCTTATTCCACTTCTATTCATAGACCCTTTATAATAAGACTCTTGCGTAACACAAGCTTTGTTTCCTGCATTTTCTGAATCATACATATTCACTTGGTGAATTCTAGAATTATTATTTCCACCATATGCATATTGATCTTCTACAGAGGTATTATTATAACCGCGTTGTCTTGAATGAGCTTTATTTTTACCATATTCATCGATAGTTTGAGTTTGTTTAGCCTCATTATTATAACCATTTTGATGAATTCTTGCTGAATTAGCAAAAAGAGACAAATACATGCTACCTGTTTGATTTTGCTCAGCATAATTATTTTCTCCATGTTGGCCAATAGAACCATTATTAAAACCTACTTTTTGATCTAAAAAAGCAGTATTCCAAGATCCATTTTGATATATTTTACCAACGCTTGCACCAGTCATAACTAAATCACCAGTTGTAATTTTGGCAAAATTACTTTCTCCCATTTGTCTAACCACATGAAATTCTAATGCTCCATTTTGAGAAACAATTGAATGATTATTTAACCCTACTTGATAAATACTAGCAAAGTTCCAACCTACACCAAATTCAGTGTCTTTTTGTGTAACAGAAGAATAATTTCCGTCTCCAGCTTGGTTAACCATAGCAAAATTGTTATCATCACTTTGGTCAATCATACTTAAGTTTTCTCCTTCAACACCCCTTGCTTCCCATGGTTGTTGTTCAATTGCACAGCCTATACATTCAGTAATTTGTGGAAGTGCACAGCAATCAATTGTAGATTGTGTTAATGGAGATTGTGCAATTGGAGCTTGCGCAAACATTGCACCTGTAAAAATTAGGGCTAAGCCCAAAAGATTTTGTTTTTTCATAATAAAAATTTTAACATTAGTAAATAAAATAATAACAATATAAATCTATAAGGGAATTAACTATTATTAAAAACATAGCTTTAATAAAGTTTTATAAACTTAATTTTAATGGGGTAATACAATTTGTGGGATTTAAACAGTGGGGCAATTTTTATTCCGGGGAATCTAACCTGGGAACTAAATAATTGTAATTTTTAACCTTACAATCGTTAGCTAATGTATATTAAAATTATAACTATACAAAATAACAGTTATATAAATTGATAAACCGTTAAATTATAACAACAAAATGTAGTAAAAAGAAAAAAACCTGCGATTTGCAGGTTTTTTTTTAAATAAACTAGTAAAATACTAGTTCTCTATTTTTATGGTTTATTTTAATGTTGAGTAACGATGAAATTATTACCATTACCTGAAACTGTTTGAATAGATGTATTATTATTACCTGTTTGGGTTAAATTATAAGTATTGTTATTACCAATTACACCTTGTCCAGCAATATTAGAATTCCCAGTCTGTCTTAAATTAACAGTGTTTCCATCACCTAGAATATCAATACCATAACCAACACTATAATAAGGGTTGTTACCAGAAATATTTAATGAACCTGTTTGAGTTGCATTAACAGTATTTGAAGCTCCATCAACATATGTAGTTGAAATATTAGAGTTACCGCTTAACTGTTTAACTGTTATTTTATTAGAATTTCCAGCAGTGGTTCTGGCAAAAGCATAATTGTTGTTGCCCATTTGGGTTATACGGTTAGTATTAAAACGTGCAGAATTTTGAGATAATGCCCAGTTGTTATTACCTGTTTGGGTTATACTTGCCGTATTATTTCCATTAAATTGGTCTATATTAGCAGTATTAACATTTCCATTGGTAGTTACGGTTGCACTTTGCATATACCCCTTTTGCATTACAGTGGAATTGTTACCGTTTCCATTTTGATATTGATTGGAGTAATTATAATGATTTAACAATGTACCATCCCATCCATGATCTTGTTGCGTAGATGTAACCATATTATTATTACCTATTTGAGTTATATAAGATTTATCTCTTAAACTTTCAATTGAACCATCTCCAGCAGTTTGAGATGCTGTATTTACACTACCTGTTTGGTAAGTTCTTAATGTATTTGAATCTCCTGTTGCTTCTTGTGTTACAGTATTCCAGTTACCAGTAGATTTAAATAAAGAATAATTAGAGTCTCCAGTAATTGTTTGTGCACCAATATTATTTGATCCATTTTGATCTCCATTAACAGTAGTATTAAAATTACCAGTTATAGTTTGTGTTAAATCGTTTGAATTTTTTTGCAAACATAATTGTTCCACACATAAGTACTAATGTACTTAACATAAGTTTTTTCATAATAAAAATTTTAAATATTAGTAAATAATTAATTTGCCTGTTAATTTATAGGGGGAATTCGTTTTCTTTCAAAAAAACGTATTTTTTCGAAAAAAGGCCATAAACTTATATGCACGGGTAAAACAATTTTTTTTGAGGTTTAAACGTGGGGTTAAATACTAAGGGGAAATTTAAAACAACTACTTGCTTTAATTAAAAAACAATCAAATGCAACTAGGTTTTTAGTTTTTTTCAAAAGATAAACATCTGTTTTTAAGTAATTTAGAATCAATCTATTGAGTAACAATTGCTCCATAGTCTATAGGGTTGTTAGACTATTAGTATGTAATTATAAATGAATAGATAATTTAGGTTAACAAATGGAGATAATACTTAGCTAATAAATAGGTTAAAATATTTCTTTTTTTGAATTAAAAACTCGTTTTTGTATTTAACAAAAAGGTTAAAAAGTAACCTATTTTAACTTTTAAACTTATTAAAAGCAAAATATAAAAGCAAAAAAAATCCGCAAAAATGCGGATTTTATTTTTAGTATGAAAACTGGTTTTTATCTAGTAAATAAAATTTCACGGTATTTAGTGAGTGGCCAAATTTCATCATCTACCATTAATTCTAATTTATCGCAATGGTATCTAATTTCATCGAAATAAGGCTTCACCTTATTACAATAAGCTTCTGCTTTCTTTTCAAAATCTTCAATTTTATTTGCTTTTTTTCTGGCGGCAAGCATATCATCAATTTTAGCATGTAAGCCTTCAATATGTTTTGAAATTTTAGTAATTAACTGTAACTGTTCATCAGCATGTTTTTTATAATCTTTACCAAAAATATCTTTTAATCCTTTTACGTTTTTAATTAACAAATTTTGATATTTAATTGCAGTTGGCACAATATGATTACCTGCAATATCGCCTAATGCTCTAGATTCTATTTGAATACGCAAGGTATATTCTTCAATTTCAATTTCATAACGAGCCTCTGCTTCAATTTTACTCATTACACCCATTTCTTCGAATAGCTTAATAGATTTTTCAGCAACCTTAACCTTTAATGCTACTGGTGTAGTTTTATTATTGCTTAAATTTCTTTTTTTAGCTTCTTTTTCCCAAGCATCACCATAACCATTTCCTTCAAATAAAATACTTTTAGATTGTTTAATATATTCTCGTAACACGTTAAAAATTGCTTCATCTTTCTTTAAATCCATTTTTTCAATTAAAGCATCTACTTCTACTTTAAAATCTTTTAATTGTTTTGCAACAATAGTATTTAAAATGGTCATCGGGTTTGCACAATTTGCCGTAGAACCAACAGCTCTAAATTCAAACTTATTTCCTGTAAAGGCAAATGGCGAAGTTCTATTTCTATCGGTATTATCTAAAAGTACATCCGGTATTTTACCCACCACATTTAATTTTAAATCGGTTTTTTCCTCAGGAGATAATTTACCATTAGTTACTCCTTCTAATTCATTTAAAACTTTAGTAAGTTGTTCTCCAATAAAAACGGAGATAATTGCTGGCGGTGCTTCATTAGCGCCTAACCTATGATCATTACTTGCAGATGCAATAGAAGCACGAAGTAATTCCTCATTATCATTAACAGCTTTTATAGTATTAATAAAAAAGGTTAAAAATTGCAAATTACTCATCGGAGTTTTTCCAGGACCTAATAAGTTAACTCCGGTGTCTGTTGCCAAAGACCAGTTATTATGTTTACCTGAACCATTTATACCTGCAAATGGTTTTTCGTGAAATAACACTTTAAAATTATGACGAGAACCAACTTTTCCCATAACATCCATTAGTAATGAGTTATGATCTACCGCTAAATTAGACTCTTCATAAATTGGTGCTAATTCAAACTGATTAGGAGCTACTTCATTATGGCGAGTTTTTACTGGAATACCCAAAAGCATACATTCCGTTTCTAATTCGCGCATAAAATTTAATGCTCTTGTTGGAATAGAACCAAAATAATGATCATCTAGCTGTTGCCCTTTAGCAGGAGAATGTCCAACTAAAGTTCTACCTGTTAATGTAATATCTGGTCTGCTAGCTGCTAACGCCTTATCAATTAAAAAATATTCTTGCTCCCATCCTAAAGAAGAAGTTACTTTTCTAACATTTTTATCAAAGTATTTACAAACATCTGTTGCTGCTTTATCCACGGATTGTAAAGCTCTTAACAATGGTGTTTTATAATCTAACGCCTCACCTGTGTAAGAAATAAAAATAGTAGGAATACATAAAGTGGTTCCATAAATAAAAGCAGGTGAAGTTGGATCCCAAGCAGTATAACCACGGGCTTCAAACGTATTTCTAATACCTCCGTTTGGAAAACTAGATGCATCTGGTTCTTGCTGTACCAATTGTCCTCCACCAAATTTTTCAATAGCTAAACCACCACCAATAGTTTCAAAAAATGCATCATGTTTTTCTGCGGTTGCACCAGTTAATGGCTGAAACCAGTGTGTATAATGGGTTACTCCTTTAGCTAGTGACCATTCTTTCATAGCTGCAGAAACCTGATCGGCAATTTTTCTGTCAATTTTTGTTCCTTTTCCAATAGCACTCATAACACCTATATAGGCATCTTTTGTTAAATATTGGCGCATGGAAGTTTCATCAAAAACATTTTCACCAAATAATACAGATCGTTTGGTATTTTCTACTACTTCAATTGGTTTTCTGTTTAAGGTTTCAGAAAGAGCTTTAAAACGAATTTTAGACATAAGTACTGTTTTGTTACATAATTATAATAGTACAAATCTAAATTATTTTTTTATATTAAAAAATATAACCCCTAAAAAATTAGGGGTTAAAATATTTTTTTACGTATTAACCAGTTTTTAACCCTATTTTTTACATTATTTAAACAATAATGTGCTAAATATAAATGATATATATATAAATATTAAAATAACTCCTTCTTTCCATGATAATTTCATTTTAACAGGTATAAAAGTTAATGGAAAAATGATAAGGGCCGTACCAAGCATCCAATAAATATCATTTGTTAACAAGCCACTATCTACCACTTTTATAGGAGTAATTATAGAAGTAATACCTAATACAGCTAAAATATTAAAAATATTAGAACCTATTAAGTTACCTAAGGATATTGCTTTTTCTTTCTTTAAAACTGCAATAACCGAAGCCGCCAGTTCCGGAATACTTGTTCCTATAGAAACTATGGTTACCCCAATAATACGTTCGCTTACATTATAGAATTTAGCCATTCCAACTGCGCCATTAATTAATAATTCTGAGCCTCCCCAAAGGGCAACACCTCCAATTATAAAATACAAGAAAATTTTAAAAGTCGGTAAATTCTCAGCTTCCTCATCAAGCTCTTCAACAACTGCATTTTTTTGAAATTTCAATAAATAAACTAGAAATATAATAAGAAATACAACTAAAATAACTCCTTCATAACTTTGCAAAATACCATCATAAGCAATAAAACCATATAACAATACGGATGCTAACATCATAACTGGCCAATCGGTTCTGTAAAAACTTTTTTCAACACTTATTGTTGACAACATGACTGTTATTGCCAGTACAAATCCTAAGTTAGCAATATTGGAACCAATTACATTACCAAAAGCTATATCTGCATGGTTCTCCAATGCAGATTTAACGCTTACAATTAATTCAGGAGCCGAAGTAGCAAATGAAACTACCGTCATTCCAATAATAATTTTTGGTATATTTAATCGTAATGAAAATCCAACTGCAGATTTTAGCAACCAATGCCCTCCAAAAATTAATAATCCTAAGCCAACTACAATTAAAAGTAAATTCATTTATTTTTTTTGTCAAATATAATAGAATTAAAAAGTGTATTTACTATATCTACAATAGAATAATAAAACTTCATATTATTTAAAATAAAAACTTGAGTTATTTTACACTACAAAAATCTAACAGCCATTATTCAGCAATTTTCACCACCAAATTTCCTTTACTTTATACATTGTTATTAAAACGTTCCATTACTTAATTACAATTTTAAACTATTAACAAATTACTACTTATCATTTATAACTTCTCCCTAGCATTAATTAAACATGTATAAATCATTATTGTTATTTAGTTATCATTTGTAATTTAATTATATAAAAACACTTAAAATTAGTTGGAAACATCAATAAACTTGAATTATCTTATATAAAGAATGAAAAAAAACACTAATTATTAACCTAAAACCTATTTAATTATGATTACAATTTTCGCTTTAGTAACAAAACTAGTTTTAAGTATTGTTAGTTTTATCTTTGCCTTTTAACGTTAAAACAATAAAAATCTCATTTTTGGTGAGATTTTTATATTTATGTACTTTCGTAAAATGAAAAAACAACTATTTAAACTTTTAGCAAAATTGAACAAATTTATATTTCCGAGTTTTTCAAAAAAAGAGTTAGATATGGGAAAAGCTAAAAAATGGCATTTAGCAATTATAGGCTGGAGATATTTTGTAACCAAAAATAGTTTGTAAATAATTATAAAATAGTATATTTGCACCCGCAAAAAGGCCTCGTAGCATAACTGAATAGTGCACTTGATTACGGCTCAAGAGGTTGCAGGTTTGAATCCTGCCGAGGTCACNNGCGAACTTTAAAGTTCGCTTTTTTCTTTTTTACAACCCTATTTTAGTTACAAACTATTTGATAATTCGTGTAGTCATCTTCAAACCATCCAGAAGGTAAATCATTTAATTGGTTTTCGCTTACTTTAACACAAGCTAAATCTAAATTATAATTGGTTTTTAAATGAGTTAATTTTATATTATTACTTAAATCCAAACTAGATAGTTTGTTTCTATTGCAAAATAAACAGGTCAATGCCGTATTATTACTAATATCTAATCTATTCAAATTATTATCGTAACAATCCAAGTGAACTAATTTAGTATTATTACTTACGTTTAAACTTTCTAATAAATTACATTTACAGTATAAATACAATAGATTCTTATTTTTACTTACATCAATACTTGTAAGCCTATTTCCAATACAACAAACATGCGTTAAATTCAGATTTTGGCTTAAATTTAAAGTTGTTAAATTATTAAAATCACATATTAAAATTTTTAAGGATTTAAACCCTTCAATTCCAGTTAAATTATTAATTTTTTTATTTGATATAGATAATTTTTTAATAAATCTAATGTTTTTTGTTTGCACGTAATGATCAATAGGAAAATCATCCAAACCAAGGTCAATTAAGGCTTGCTCAAAATTTTCATCAGGCACATAAATTTCCTTGTTATTATAATGATGGACTAATAATTTATCACTTTCTATAGCTTGTTCTGAAAATATTTTTTCGGTAATTAAACTCTCATCTGGAACAAGTAAATCTTCTTTTTTACAATTTTGAAATAAGAAACTCATGCTAATCAAAAGAAGAATCCAATAATATTTTTTTGTAGCTTTCATAATATTTAGAGTTAAATTTAAAATATCAAATAAAAGACAGTGAATCTGTAATATTTTGAATATAAGTTTTTTAATTGTAATTTCCATTGATTATAATCAATGGAAATTATGATTTTAATCAAAAAAAAACATTTTAAGATATTAATAAAAAAAATCAGTAACTTGCTAACAATTATCAACTTTTTTCAAAGTTTAATGTGAAACCTTTACCCAATTAACAACCTAACAAAATTATTTATATGATAAAATCAAAATTTATAGCATCTATTAATAATACCTATAATTTAAATTTAACCCAACAAAAAATTAAAGAAACTACCTTTTCAAAACTTTCAAATGGCAAAATACTATTCAATTTAAATGGTAAAAACCACCTAATTGAATTAACCAAAAGTAATTTTAATGAAAAAACATATTCCTTTATTATACAAGGAAATTCTTATAATGTGCAACTTTCCAACGAACTCGATATTAAAATTGCGGATATGGGATTTGCAAAAGGAAATTCTAAAGAACTAAACAGTATAATTGCTCCAATGCCCGGCTTAGTACTCTCTATAAATGCAAAAGAAGGCGATTTGGTAACGGAAGGCGATGTATTAATTGTACTTGAAGCAATGAAAATGGAAAATAGCATTGTAGCTACAAAAACTGGAACAATTTCTTCTATTTCTGTTTCCAAAGGAAAAACTGTTGAAAAAGGAGAACATTTAATTGAACTTTCTTAATTATCACATAAAATTTAAAATGAAAAAAATACTTATTGCTAACCGCGGAGAAATTGCTATCCGAGTTATGAAAACAGCAAAAAAAATGGGTATAAAAACAGTAGCTGTTTATTCTGAAGTAGATAAAAATGCTCCGCATACAAAATTTGCAGACGAAGCAGTTTACATTGGCGAATCTCCCTCTAACAAATCCTATCTTTTAGGAAGTAAAATAATTGAAGTAGCAAAAAAATTAAAAGTAGATGCTATTCATCCGGGTTACGGTTTTCTAAGTGAAAACGGCAAATTTGCAGAAGAAGCAGAAAAAAATAACCTTATTTTTATTGGACCAAAAAGCGTTTCCATTGAAACTATGGGAAATAAACTTGCCGCAAAAGAAGCGGTTAAAAAATATAATATTCCAATGGTTCCAGGAGAAGATAATGCCATTGAATCTCCAGAAGAAGCCGCAATTATTGCAAAAAAAATTGGATTTCCTATTCTCATTAAAGCTGCAGCAGGTGGTGGCGGTAAAGGAATGCGTGTGGTTTACAAAAAAAGTGAAGTTGTTGAACAATTAAAACGAGCCATTAGCGAAGCAAAATCTGCTTTTGGAAACGGCTCTGTTTTTATTGAAAAATATATTGACTCTCCAAGGCATATTGAAATTCAAATTTTAGCAGACAGTTTTGGCAATGTGGTTCATTTATTTGAACGCGAATGTAGTATTCAACG
>DGOU01000093.1:0-966 GCA_002390165.1 Lutibacter sp. UBA4458 | reverse complement strand
TTAAGAAAAAAAATGGGAGAAGCCGCCATTAAGGTTGCCAAATCGTGTAATTATTTAGGTGCAGGAACGGTAGAATTTTTAGTAGATAAAAATCTAAACTTCTATTTTTTAGAGATGAACACTCGCCTGCAAGTAGAACATCCTGTAACCGAATTAATAACTGGTATTGATTTAGTAGAACAACAAATAAAAATTGCTAACGGAGAAGCTATTTCTTTTACACAAAACGATTTAAAAATAAAAGGTCATGCAGTAGAATTAAGGGTATATGCTGAAGATTCTTATCAAGATTTTTTACCGAGTATTGGAACATTAAAAACCTATCAACTACCTATTGGCAAAGGAATTAGAGTAGATAATGGATTTGAAGAAGGCATGGAAGTTCCAATTTTTTACGACCCAATGCTGTCTAAACTTATTACGTTTGGTAAAACTAGAAATGAAGCCATTCAACTAATGCTTTCGGCAATAGAAAATTATAAAGTGGTAGGTATTAAAACCACGCTTCCATTTGGTAAATTTGTGTTTGAGCATGAAGCATTTATTTCTGGAAATTTTGATACTCATTTTGTAAAAAATTATTTTAATGAAAAAACCATTAAAAAAATTGAAGAATCCGCATCTGAAATTGCTGCAATGGTGGCTTTAAAATTATATTTAGAAGAACAAAAACAATTAAAAATCGCCAAAATCAACTAACGTTTCAATTTTACTTATGAAAGCAAAATATAAAATATTAAAAGAAAGACAAGACTTAGCAAAATTAGGTGGAGGAGAAAAACGAATTACAAAACAACACGATAAAAAAAAGCTAACAGCACGTGAACGAATTAATTATTTATTAGATGCAAACTCTTTTGAAGAAGCTGGCATGTTGGTTACTCACAGAACTAGCGATTTTGACATGGAAAAAGAGCTTTATTTTGGAGATGGTGTTGTAACCGGATCTGGAACTATAAACGGTAG
>DGOU01000110.1 GCA_002390165.1 Lutibacter sp. UBA4458 | reverse complement strand
ATATTCTTGAAGACATAAAATATCAGGGTTTTTATCTTTAATAAAATCTTTAATTTTTTTATCAATATGGTCTTTATCTATCCATTTATAATAGTTAAACATACGCACATTATAACTCATAATTTTAATATCAGAGTTTAAAAATGTTTTTTTATTATTAAAACTATAGAATTTAGAAAGTAGCGGAAACCCAATTAAAAGTACTATTAATGAAATTAAAATTTGCTTTTTTAATTTGATTAGCCAGTATAGTACAAAAATTAGATTTATTAATATTAAAACAGGTATAGATAAACTTAAAAATGATATTAAAGAGATGTCTGTTGGTGCTATAAAATAGGAGGAATACGATACTAATAAAATGGCAGCAAAAATAGAATTTAAAGCGGCAATTAATTTATCTAAAATGGATAACTTTTTCATCGCTATTTTTTTCCTGATCTAAACAAAAACTCTTTTTCTTCTTTTGATAAACTTTCGTAACCTGATTTACTAATTTTATCTAAAATATCATCAATTTTACGTTGTTTTGTTTTAGAAACTTCATTTGTATTTTTTCTTTTTCTAGATTTATAAACCGTTTTTAAAGGAGTTGATTTTTTATTTAGATTTATGTTTGAAAAGAAATTAAGAATACTTTCAAACCAACTGCCAATATCGTTTCCAATTTCAAGTTGTTTTGCATACAAATAACCAAAACCTGCACCAGCAATATGTGCAAATGCTGGTCCGTTATCCGGATTACCTAATTGTAGAATACTTAATCCAACCCAAATAGCAGCTAGCACCCATAATTCTACACTTCCAATAAAACGTAAACGAATTGCATATCTTGGAATTTTAGTTGCTATTGCAACAAAAATAGTGGAAACTGCGGCAGAAGCACCACCTAAAGGAGCTCCAATTTTATTAGAAAAATAATATTTAGCTAAAAAAGCGATTCCACCAATAATAATTCCTAAAAAATAAAAGTTGATAAATTGTTTTTTAGAATAAAAATTTAAAAATAAATTACCTATATAGTATAATACTAATAAGTTAGATAAAATATGAAACAAACGTTGGTGAATAAATGCATAAGTGACAATGGTCCAAGGTTTATACATATATTCATTTGCTGAAGCTGGCAATGCCAACCATTGCGTTGTAAATGAGGTAAATATAACCGTTATTAAAAAGAAAAATACATTAATGTAAATTATCTTTTCTACAATGTTTGCTTTGTTATATGCTAGTTTTATGTCGTTTAAAATATTCAAAATTAATCCCAACGTTTAAATTGATGTTGTTTCCAATACCAAACAATTAAAAATCCAATTAAAGCACCTCCAACGTGTGCCCAATGAGCAACATTTGGACCAGAACCAATAGAATAACCTGTTAATCCAAAAAATAAATCTCCTAAAATAATTAAAGGAATAAAATATTTTGCCGCTATAGGAACTGGGAAAAAGATAAGTGCCAATTTTGCATTTGGAAACGCAAACCCAAATGCCACTAAAACACCATAAATGGCTCCTGAAGCCCCAACTGCTGAAGAGTTATATGCATTGTATATTTTTGATAATTCCTCTTTTGGAATTTGTTCTAAAATTCTAGAATCATATTGACCATTAGTTACTAAATTGTGAATATCTGTAGCCGAAACACCAATATTAGATAAATCCTCATAAACACTATGATATTGATAATAATTTGCAAGAGTATAAATTGCCGCTGCACCCAAACCTGCGGAAAAATAGAAAAATAAAAATTTATTTCTACCCCACATTTGTTCTAAAGGTGTACCAAAAGCCCATAACGCATACATATTAAATAATATATGCATAAAGGTAAATTGGCTATGCATAAACATATGGGTTAAAATTTGCCAAAACCCAAACTGCGGATTTAAAGGAAAATGCAATGCAAACATATTTTGCAAATCAAAACCTACTAATTTTGGTGCAATAAATAATACAATGTTTAATATAATAAGATGCTTTACAGCTTCTGTAATTCTACCCATTTTTTAAAAATACTAAAGGTTAAAAATTTTATCAATTTCATCTAATTTTATGGTTACAAATGTTTTTTTACCGTAAGGTGAAATATCTGGTTGCTTGCATAAAAATAATTTATCTATTAGTTCTTGTTGTTCTTCTGGAGCCAAATTTTGTCCAGTTTTTACAGCTAAACTTTTTGCTAAACTTTTTGCCATAACATCTAATTGGCTAAAACTAGTATTTGGCACATCATTTTTAATATCTTCTAATAATTGTTCTAATATAATACTAATTTGACTTTCAGTAATACTTGTTGGAATTCCTTTTATTACAATAATTTCTTCTAAAATTTTATCGAACAAAAAACCACAGTTTTCTAAATCTTCTTTAATTTCTTTAATCAAATTAATTTCAGATTTACTAAAAGAAATTTCTATTGGAAATAATAATTGCTGACTTAGTGCTCCTTCTACGGTTATTTTTTCTAGAAATTCTTCATATAAAATACGTTGATGTGCCAAATTTTGATGCACATAAACTATTCCTGATTTAATAGTGCAAATTATATATTTATGATGAATTTGGAAAGTTTGATTACTTGTAGTATCATTATTAAATAAAGTGGTTTCCGGTTTAGTAACATTGCTTATTTTTTCTAAATCATCTTTAGGTAAACTAGGATATAAGCT
>DGOU01000010.1 GCA_002390165.1 Lutibacter sp. UBA4458 | reverse complement strand
GCCCAATTTACTTTTTCTATATCGAATCCTATTTCCTCTATAAATTGTTTTTGAGCGACTTGCCCCATTCCAAGATATAGGTCCGCACCTCTAAAAAACTTATTTAGGACATTTAACTCTTTTTCACTATTTTTTAGAGTTCTCAAGTCATTTGACTGGTCTCTATCACTTTTTACATATCTTAAGGGTTCACTCAAAAAGACTACTTTTTTATTAAACAATTTTGCCAGTTTAAATATTAGTAAATGCCATTTCATGAACCCTCCTAATAAAATAATATCTGGATTAAATCTCATAAGATCAAAAAATAAACCGAAAGAGAAATATCCTACTTTCGGCAGTCTACCCGAAGCTTTCATTATCTTGCATTTGTCACCAAGCGGAATCTTCCACCAATCAGGTCTCGTTTCATCTACATACTCATAAAACCAAAACTCTGCATCAAAATATTCTTGTAGTGCATAACAAAACTTCACTTGGTAGGGTGCAGCAAGGTTACTAATAAAAACGACTTTTTTCTTTATTCCTTGTTCCTCCTTAGCTTTGAATCCTATTCTAACAATATGTTAATATACTAATTTGTAAAAATAATAGTTATAGAATTTACCTCTTAAAGCTCTCTCTAATTACGTTAGTAATAATCTTGTGAGGTATGCTTATTTATTACATATTGCGCCAAAAGGTATTTACAAAATTCAGCACACCCCATCGTAATACTGAAGATCAGAATCGCTAAGACAGCAGACAAATCTAGAATATTTGCCATATAAAATACAATAATAACTAAAACTATTTTAGTAATATTTAAATATAGTTGAAGATGCTGTTCTTCAAAAACAAAAAACACCATACTAATTGGGTGGAAAATAAAATGTGTGTATGCGTAGATTGCCAATACACTAGCAAATACTCCCGCATTGTTCCAATTATCCCCAAATACAATAACGAATAACTCTGGGCCCAATAGTATAAGAATAATCATTGGTATTGCTCCAATAATTGATAATTTCTTTAATAAACCTCTAGATATTTTTTTTATTGCTATAGCATTTGATTTCCCTAAACTTGCTACTTCACCATAAAAAACATCTTCCACAGATTTCCCTATTATACCCATAGGTAAAAATGTAATTGTTAAAGCAAGACCATAATATCCAACTGTTTCAGGATTATAAAAGGCAGAAAGAAAAAACACTGGAATTTGACTTGTTAACGATATAATGAATAGGGTTGGAGCTGAATACTTTGGGAACCTTACATACCTCTTCGCACACCACCAAATAGACAATAAATCAATGTTCTTCAATAACGACCTTCGTTCTTTTGAAAACGAAATATAGAGATTAATAATTCCAGCACTTTGGCCAAGAATTTGTCCTAAAATTAATCCTATTGGACCAAAGCCCATAAAACCAAAAGCTATTTTCCCACCGTTACCAATAATGCTTTGAGAATATTTTGTGCGGGCAATGCCGTTATAATTTTTTTTTCTTAAAGCCCATTCAGTTAAAATTGCGTATAGTCCTGTCATAAAAAAGCCTATGACAATACAATATTTATAATTTACTAAATCCGTTGCATTCAGCAGTAGAAGAAGAAAATCGCTAAATAGGAATATTGTTACTGTAAGTAAAAAGGTAATTAAACATAGAATAATTAAACTTAACAAAAGTAAATTTATAGCTTTGTTATCATTAGCAGCGATTGGGATAGCAGATTCGTAGCTTAGAGTACCTAATAGGCAGATTATCCCTAGTATTGAAATGAATAAGGTTAGAGTACTAAACTCCTCTGGTGAATATATTCTAGTAATGACAGGAGATAACAAAAGTGAGATTACTTGAGCAAAAGCCGCCCCACCTGCAATCATAAACACATTTTTGGCAAACCTATTCTTAAATATTCCCTTGAGCTTAATATCCTTCAATTGGGCAATCGCCTTCCAAATAAAAGTGTACATCATAATAGATAAGTTAACAGTTAACTATTTATTGATTGTGAACTTGGAACGCAATCCTGTTTTAAATTTTTTTGATTAACATAATGGTCAATTGTTTCTTTTAATCCTTCTTCTAAGCGATAAGTAGGAGACCACCCTAGGGAAGCTAGTGCTTTGACATTCGAAAGTATACTTCTTTCAATTTCTCCATCTCTTAAGATCTCATAAACAGGCTCTGTATGAACACCCATTGCGTCAGATATCTCTTTATATAATTGTTTAATAGATAATTCTCTATTAGAGCTAATATTAAATATTCCAGTTTGCTTTGATAGCATAGATTGAATACAAGCCTGTGCAACATCTTTTACGTATATGAAATCCCTTGTTTGATTTCCATCATAAATAATGGGAGCTTCTCCTTCTACTAAACACTCTATGAGGCTTGTAATAACCCCATTTGGTTGCTTAGGACCATAAACATTTGAAAATCGCAATATAGTACTATTAAGATTAAATAATTTTTCATAAAGAAGTATATAATTTTCAGTGGATAGTTTAGTAAGTGCATAAAA
>DGOU01000139.1:2105-2791 GCA_002390165.1 Lutibacter sp. UBA4458 | reverse complement strand
GTGCATACTTTAAAACCTTATATAGATGCAAATTACCGAACTAAAAAACAAGCTAAACATACCGCTATAATAGGAAGTTCATTAGGCGGATTAATTTCTTATTATGTCGGACTTAAATATCCTAAAGTTTTCGGTAAAATTGGTGCATTTTCTACTTCCTTTTGGTTTTCAAATAAGGTGATTGATTTTACCAAAAAGCATGGCAATACTTCTAAAGTAAAATTATATTTATATGTTGGAGGAAAAGAAGGAGATTCACAGGAATCGGATACCAGAAATATGAAGAATTTATTAGAGGCAACCGGATTTGCCTCAAAAAACATAAAAACAAGTGTCAATTCACAAGGAAAACACAACGAAACTGCTTGGAAAAATGAATTTTTAAAAGTTGTAACTTGGTTATATAATATTAAATAAATTATTTTAAAACTAAACAAAGCATTAATGAAAGTACAAATCATAAATAAATCAAAACACGATTTACCAAACTACGAAACATTGTCTTCTGCAGGGATGGATTTACGCGCAAATATTTTGGAGCCTATAACTTTAAAACCGTTAGAACGTGCCATTATAAAAACTGGTTTGTTTATTGCCTTGCCCGTGGGAACAGAAGCTCAAGTTCGCCCAAGAAGTGGACTTGCAGCTAAAAAAGGTATTACCGTATTAAATTCTCCTGGCACTGT
>DGOU01000139.1:498-1981 GCA_002390165.1 Lutibacter sp. UBA4458 | reverse complement strand
GAAATTTTAAGTGAAACTAAGCGAGGCGCTGGTGGATTTGGCTCTACCGGAGTGTAAAAAATATAATTTAATTACGAAACTTATTTTTAGCCCCGATAGCAGTGGCAGCTTTTTTGGAATTTATCCAAAAAACTATAACGGATAGCGGGAAATAGCTTCTAAAAAATAAAAACCTACTTTAAATTGAAGTAGGTTTTTAAAAATAATATGTTAAGTATTACTTATTCTTTACTATTTATAGCTTCTTTAATTTTAGTTTCCAGTTCTTCTGCTAATTCTGGATTATCTTTAATTAAACCTTTAACCGCATCACGACCTTGGCCTAATTTAGTATCGCCATAGCTAAACCATGAGCCACTTTTTTTAACAATGCCAAACTCAACACCTAAATCTAGTATTTCACCAGTTTTAGAAATTCCTTTTCCATACATAATATCAAATTCAGCAATTTTAAAAGGAGGCGCTACTTTATTTTTTACCACTTTTACTTTGGTGCTATTACCAATAACTTTATCGCCATCTTTTATTTGAGTTCTTCTACGAATATCTAAACGAACCGATGCGTAAAATTTAAGCGCATTACCACCAGTTGTAGTTTCAGGGTTGCCAAACATAACGCCAATTTTTTCACGTAATTGATTTATAAATATTACGGTACATTTTGTTTTATGAATGGTTCCGGTTAATTTTCTTAAAGCTTGTGACATTAAACGAGCATGTAATCCCATTTTAGAATCTCCCATTTCGCCTTCAATTTCACTTTTGGGTGTTAGTGCTGCAACAGAATCTATTACTACAATATCAATAGCGCCTGAGCTAATTAAATTATCTGCAATTTCTAACGCTTGTTCCCCATAATCAGGCTGAGAAATAATTAAATTATCAATATCAATACCTAAATTAGCAGCATAAAAACGATCAAATGCGTGTTCTGCATCAATAAATGCAGCAATACCACCTGCTTTTTGAGCTTCGGCAATTGCATGTAAAGTTAATGTGGTTTTACCAGAAGATTCTGGTCCGTAAATTTCAATTACTCTACCACGTGGATAACCACCAACGCCTAATGCTAAATCTAACCCTAATGAGCCAGTTGAAATTGCATCTATATCTTCAATGGCTACATCTCCCATTTTCATAACGGTACCTTTGCCATAAGATTTGTCTAACTTATCTAAAGTAAGTTGTAATGCTTTTAATTTTGCTGCTTTTTCTTTATCGTCTGCCATAATCTTTTTTAAAATGTTTGATGCTAAAATATAAAAAAGTATTGAGTATATTTATAGTTTATTTATATTAATATTAACTAATTTTTTATGCTAAATTCATCATTAACAGATAACCTAATATATAAAACGGATAAACCTGCTATTTCTGTTTTATTTGAAACAGAAACCACTAAAGAAATTAGAATTGTTTTTAAAAAAGAGCAATTTATGAAAGCTCATAAAACTTCTTTTCCTATTACCGTGGAAATTTTTGA
>DGOU01000139.1:0-485 GCA_002390165.1 Lutibacter sp. UBA4458 | reverse complement strand
TCAAAAACTTATTAAAGGCGATTTGGTTTGGCTAGAAGCAAATACCGAGCACGATTTAGTTGCTAAAAAAGACAGTGTTGTACGTTTAACACTTTCAAAATTAGATACTGTAAAAAGAGTTAAAAAAGTGGTTGAATAATAATTTTAAGGAAAACTACTTTTGAGGTATTAAGCTCAAAAGTAGTTGTGTTTAGCATAGATTTTAATTTTATTAAATAACTTTTAATAAAAAATAGCTTTTTTTACCTCGTTGTAAAAGCACGTATTTATTTGCAATTAAATCTGAAGTTTTAATTACAAAACCATCTTTCACTTTTTCTTTATTTACAGAAATGGAGTTTTCTTTTAAAGCTCTTCGTACTTCGCCGTTTGATTTTAAAAAACCTGTATCCGCAAAAGCAGCAACAATATCTAATCCATTTTCAATTAAAGATGTATTAATTTCTGCTTGAGGAACTCCGTCAAAAACATCTAAAAATGTTTGT
>DGOU01000057.1 GCA_002390165.1 Lutibacter sp. UBA4458 | reverse complement strand
TACAATGTTTCTACAACCTTTTGATCTCGTTCAATATCTCTATATTGGGTTTCTTGCTGTGGCACATCTCTAATTTGAGAATTCGCTCTATATTTCTGGTTTAATGCATCTTGCAGCGATATATTTAAGGATGACTTTAAATTTTCTAACCCTTGTATAATACTTGACCTTAACTGACTTAATTGGTTATCTAAATTTATGATTACGGGATTTCTACTACTTGAACCATTTAAAATTCGATTTCGTTCTAATAATAATTTATTATAATTTTCTGCATTTAAACTTATAGTTCCATCTCTTAATCCTAAATTTGCTGGAACAAGTTGATCTGAAGAATTATTTAAATAATTTGATACATAGTTAGCCAATTTTAATTGTGTTTTTATATCAAAAATTTGTTTTTCAATTTTCGCATTTGCATCAACGGCCAATGTTGCCTGTGAAGTAATATCTGTTAATTTGTTAGTTTTTTTAAAAACTTCAATATTTCTATCTGCATTAGAAAGGTCTTTTTGAATTACCGATAATCTTTCATTTAAAAATGAATTTGTACTTTTTCCTATTTTACTTTTATCTTCAACTGCATTTTCATTATATATCCTAATCAAATCATTTAATATGTCAATTGCTTTTAATTTAATTGGATCTTTTAAGCTTAAAGTAATTAAACTGGAATTTTTATCTATTAATGCAGTTGTAATTCTTGATCTCAATCCTTCAGAAACTCTTTTTAATGGGGAAACAACCACTTGAATTTCCTTATTTAAAGGTAAATTAGTAGAATTTTTAGGGGTAACAATCATTTTTCCAAATTTTGTTGAAATGGTCTCCCCAAATGAATGTTCATTATTTATTTCATCATCTTTGTCTTTTATAACAAACTTTGAACCTGAAATAATATTAATTGTGAAAGTTGTATCTGTTTTGTAAAATGTTGAATCTTTTGAAAGAAAATTTATTTTAACAGGTACTTTATTTTTATAAATTTCAACTGTATTAATTCTACCTTTTGTATAAAAAGTGGTATTAATACCTAAATCTTTTACAACTAAATTCATTAAAGTTCGGGACTTTAATATTCCAAGTTCATTTTCAATTGATTTTTGAGCTTCTGAAAAAATCCCTAGGTCTTTGAATGCCGATAAATCAGTTGGCATTTTAGATCCTTTTTCTGAATTATCTATTAAAATAGTAGTTGTAACTAAGAATTGATTTGGTGTATATCTCAAGTAAAAAATGCCTAAAATAAAAGCAATTAATAAACTTACGATAAACCATTTCCAATAATTTAAATATTTCTCAACAAATTCTCGAATATTAATTGGTTTTTCTTCTTGAAATAAATAATCTATTGGGTTTTCTTTTTTCATAATTAGTATTATTTAATAATATTAAGTATTGCTAATAAGGAAATTAAAGTTGAAACAGAAGAGATTATTATACCGGCATTAGTACCAACTGCTGACGAATCAATTTTTGCTTTATTGGGAGCTATGTAAATAACGTCATTTTGTACTAAATAAAAATATGGAGAATTAAATAATTTTTTATCCGTTAAATCAAATGAATGAAAGCTTCTTTTTCCATTTTTTTCTCTAATAAGCATTATATTTCTTCTATCTCCCTGAATGGTTAAATCTCCAGCTAATCCTAAAGCTGATAAAATAGATATCCTTTCATCTGTAACGGAATAAGTTCCTGGTCTCTGAACTTCTCCTAAAACAGATACTTTAAAATTAACCAATCTTACATTTACAATTGGTTCTTTAATATAAGGTGTTAATAAGGTTGCCAATTTATAAGAAATTTCTTGGCTAGATTCTCCATCAACTTTTACTTTTCCAATAACAGGAAAATTAATTTGTCCGTCTGGGCCAACGATGTATGTTATAGGTTTCGGCACATTGGTAACATTAGATGCTTCATATAAATTAAAAGGAATTGCTGCTTCCATATTCAAGGCTGAAACATTAATTGTAAGTTCGTCTCCAAGTTGGATTTTTGGTTGAAAATTTAATAAATTTTCATTTAAGTTTTTACTGCTATTATCACCGAAATAAACAATTTTTTTTGGAGATGCACACGAATTTAAAATTAGGATAGCTCCAATTAAAAATAATAATTTTAATTTAATTTTTTCCATGGTTAATTTATTTAAATATTAATTTTTTTTGATTTTTCTGTTTTTTCAATAAAATCATGTTTTAATTTCTGTTTAAGCTTATAGAAAAGTAATATATATCCAACATAAACAAAAATTAAAATTAAAACCATAATAATACTATTATAAATGGAAGACATAAAAACTAAAAATAGAACAACTAAATAATTTATAATAGCTAACACAATACTGGCATTATAATGAGAAAATCCATAATCAATTAGAACATGATGAACATGGTTACGATCAGGTGCAAAAGGATTTTTTTTATTCAATATTCTTATAAAAAATACACGAAACGTATCAAATAGCGGAATGCACAATATTGCAATAACAACAATAATTCTATTTTCAGGTAAAAATTTAAAATTTTCAAATTGTAAAGTATCTATGGATAAAAATTTTAAAGTTAAAAGTCCAATACTAAATCCAATTATTAAAGATCCTGTATCTCCCATAAATATTTTATCAGATTTTGAAATATTGTATCTTAAATAAGCCAATAAAACACCTATTAAACTTACACTTAAAAAAAAGTAAAAATATAAACCTATTACATAAAAAATTAACGTATAAATACTAAAAATGGTTATTCCAATAGAAGCCGCTAAACCATCAATACCATCAATTAAATTATAAGAATTTATAATAGTTAATATTAATATAATATTTATAAAATAAGATACGGCTAATGGGATTTTATAAATTCCTAAAAATCCTTCAAACGATGGAAAACTCAGGCATTCACATGATAAAATGAATAAAATGGCAACTACTTCTCCAAATATTTTTGCTTTTGGGGTTGAGTTTGCCAAATCATCCTTAATGCCAATTGCAAAAATTACAACCATACTAGCTATATAATTTAAACTAATTTTGTCAGCATCCCAACTTTTTAAAAAAAACACCAAAATAACTATCCCTAAAAAAAAAGCAAATCCAGCCATAGTAGGAGTTGATATTTTATGAGAGCTTCTACCATCCGGATCATCCATTAATTTTTTATAATGATTAATCCATATAATTTTTGGAATTACAAAATAAACAAATAGAAACGACAAGGCTAAAATTAAAAAACCTAAAAGCAAAATGTTAGATGTAAATACGCTTTCCACCAAATGATTAAATTAATATGATTTTTTCACTTTTTATTATAAAATTTATAGTTTGAAATTAAAAACTAACAATTTTTATACGTAAATCTAATAAAAAAAATTATACAATAGTATTATATTTTAAAGATTGCTTAAAATATATCTATAATAATAAATGAGATTTAAATTATTTTTTATAGGGTTAATTTTACTGATAATTAATATTTTATAAGGTTCAAATTCAATTTTCACTAATCAAAATAATAATACATTGCTATTAATTTTAATTAGATGACTAATACAAATTATAACTATTAACCAAAAAGAAGTTATAGTTCAAATAATAATTATTTTAAAGTACTGATTCTAACATTTCCTTTGTTTGTAAAATATGATTAGGAGATGAAGCGCCAAACAATACGGAATTTACTCCTTCAACGGAGCCTATATATTTAGATGCCTCAAGAGGGTTTAGAGCACCTGAAGCTAAAAATGACATAGCAATATTATAACTATCTTCTTTCTTTAATTTTTTTTCTACTTCCTCTTGAGATGGATTCATTCGGAAACCAATTTTATTAATATTACTAACAATAACTGGATTTTTAATACCTAATTTATTTACTAAAACATCATTTAATTTCGCATAATTCATGGTAAAAAAACCTGCCTTTACATTATATTTTTTTTCTGTATATCGTGAAAATTCTAAAAGCAGTTCATACATTTCTAAACCTAGTAATAAATCTGTTACTATATTCAATAAAAATATGCCTTGTACATTCATTCCCTTAAGTAATTTCATCTCTGAATCAACCAATAATTGCATTATTGGAACTGGATTTGCAGTAATTAATGACCCAACACCTTTTAACCCAGAAACAATCTTATTTCCAGGAGTGAATTTATTAATCATTTCAAAAGGTCCTAATTCAACCATGGCATCTGCATATTTATGTGCATAAGGCATACAAGGATACAATTTGAAATCATTGAATTTTGAATCATTTTTCATCCTTTCAAAAACAGGTTCCAATTGATTATGTGTAGTAAACATAAAGCTTTTAATACCAATATCATTTACATATTCTAGTATTTTATATATGTCATCAGCAGTTCTAAATTTTTGAGCTTGTTTTATTGCCGTTTGTTCAGACATATGATTTACACCAAAAAATTGATTATCTCCAAATATTATTTTATCCATCATAGTAACTTTTTGCTTAATTTTTTTGTTTCCTCTATAATTTTATCTGTTACACTAGCATTATAAAAAGATGCTATAGATTCATCAGTTAATCCATTGAGAAGATTTGAAAACGATAATAATTGTCTAGAAAAATCTTCACCTCTTAAATAATAATTTACATTGGTATTTTCATCTGTAACATATATTTTATTCCAGCCTTTTTCTAAATTCAATGCTCTATTTTCTTCCGTTAAAAAAATACTGAGTTCTTGCTTACTGGCAATAATTTTTCCCTTTTTTCCAACAATTTCAATTCTATTTGTTGCTTTTCTAACAGAGCTATCTGACCAATTAATATAATTAAATCCTACAACGCTATTGTTGTGTAATAATGTAACATAAACCGTATCATCAACTGCCGTAGAAAATACTTTTTTTAATACTGACGATTGTACTTCTATATTTGTTCCAAAAAAGAATGTTGACAAATCAAAACAGTGAGGACCGTAATCAAAAAGGCATCCTCCCCCCTTGCTATAATCATTTCGCCACCCTTTATTACTTTCTTTTAAAATTACACCACCAATCATACTATTAATATAGCTACTTATATCTCCAATAACTTTTTTATCTAATAATTCTTTAGTATGTTGAAAAATTGGATTAAACCTATTTACATAACCAACTTGACCTTTAACGTTAGCTTTTTTAGCTAATTCAACTAACATTTCGCTATCGCTATATTTTAAAGTAAATGGCTTTTCAACAAAAATGTTAATCCCTTTTTCTATGCAATATTTTACTAACTCAAAATGATAGGCATTTGGCACTAAAATCATAACACCATCTAACGGAATTTCATCAATCATTTTTTTATAATCTGAATAACCTACAAATTTTGTATTTTTTTCAATAACTCTGAGCAATTGTTTTGAAGTATCACAAATTGCTTTTACCTCAATACCTGGAGTTTGATTTGCAATTGCTAAATGTGACAGCCCCATTTTACCAATACCAATAAGTGCTATTTTTTTCATATTTTAAGTTTTATTAACTAAGTTAGTTTCTCAAAAAAAGTATTGCAAATTTTATAAATAATTTATACAGAATTTAAAAACTTAAGTAGTTACTAGTTTATTATGATTTTATACAATTTTTATATTTTTTTGCTATTATTTCCCATTTATATCTTCTTTCAGCTATTTCAAACATATCATTTTTCAATTTTTGCAACTTTTCTTTTGAAAGATTATTCAATAAATTAGTCAACTCTTCCTCATTTTTAAAATAATATGATTTATTTTCCGTAGTTTCTACGTTGGTTTGTGCATTATAGCATATTATTGGTAATTTAAGATTCATAGCTTCAACTAAACTTGGTGCTGTACCACAAAAAGAATGAGAATGAATGTATAACCAAGCATTAGAACGAATTACATCTAGCTTTTCTTGGTTATAAATTGCGTCAACAATTGTAATATTTTTAAATTTATTAATATATTTCTTGCGCAAATTTTTACCATAATCAGAGGTATGCCAGTTTGAAATTATGACTAAATTAAAATTTGGTAACTCTTCAAATGTTTTTAATAACATATGAATGTTATTATCACTTTGTGCTCTAGAAACGCTTAAAATGTATTTCTTTTTAAGAAATGGGTAATTGCCAATAATTTCTTCTGTTACTGGTGTTTTTTTTACATGATTACCTCCATATTCAATTAATACACTATTGGCATTATAATATTTTTTGTAAAGTTTTTGAATATGAGCATTATCCGTTATAACTACATCTGCAAATTTTACACAAATTAACTCAGATAATTGTATGTATTTTTTTATAAAATAATTCCATTTGCTACGCCCCCAATCAATACCACCAATATTCAATACCAACTTTTTACCTGATAAAAATTTTAATGGAAATATTAAAGCTCCTGAATTACCTAATACTAATAATTTATCTACAGTAAACCAAGCATGAATAATGGTTATAATATCTGAAATTACACTTTGCCAACCATTTGCTTTTAATGGGAAGTAAACTAATTTAGCACCATTAAAAGTTTTTAATCTATCTTTTTTGGGGGTTTTACTACAATAAACTACAAAGTTAAATTCTGTTTTTAATTGAAGCGTTAAATGATGCGTTAATGTCTCAAACCCGCCATACTTGGCTGGTAAACCATTTGTTCCAATAATTGCAATTTTTTCTTTTTTAGTCATTTTATAAATAATTCTGATAATAATTATCTATATATTCTTTTAAAGCAATACGCCAATCTCTCATTTTATTAACACCTCTTAAGTCTAATTTTTTGGTAATTAATCTTTCTGAAGGTGGGCGTTCGGCATAATAAACATCTTTAAAATAATCTGAACTAACAGCAGTAATTTTAATTTCATTCTGTTTATTTAAAAGTTTTACCATTTCTTCAGCTACTTCCAATCTGCTTGTTTGGCCTCCACAAACACAATTATATAACCCCCAATATTTTTTAGTTATTAATTCCTTAACTGTTTTAGCAAAATCGTGCGTATAAGTTGGTGTACCATCTTTATCATTAACTATAAATAATTCTTTTTTACCATCTTTAAGCTGCTTCATTAGCTTCTGAATAAACTTTTTGTCTTTTTTTGGCCCTGATCCCATCATCCAACCTGCCCTACAAACTAAAAATCTATTGGCATTTTCACAAACAAAACGTTCTCCCATATATTTAGCTCGTGCATAAGCTCCAAGTGGATTTGGTAAATCCCAATCATCATATAATTCTTTTTTACCATCAAAAATTCCTGCAGTACTTATATATAAAATTGGAATATTTAATTTATTTGCAATATAAACCGCGTTTTCTACTGCTAAAGTATTTGTTGCATAGGTATCATCTTTATGTTCTTCACAAAATTCTAAATCTGTATATGCTCCAAGATGAAATAAATAATCTGGGTTAAAATTTTCTACATCTTTTTTATAAGCCTCAAAATCCCTAAAATCTAAAAAAGACAACCATGTTTCGTTAACATCTTTGTCGGTACATTTAATATCATATTCTTCCTTAAACTGTGCGTAAAATGCTTCTCCTAGCATACCGCCACATCCTGCAATGTAAATTCTTTTTTTCATTTTGATAAGTTTTACGATTAAACATTTTTTATTGTTTCCAACCCTTTTCAGCTGACCAATTTTCAAGTGCAGCAAAATCATTCATTTTAATTCCTTCCCGAATAACTTTTGCAGGATTTCCTGCAACAATACTATTAGAAGCCACATTTTTTGTTACTACTGAACCAGCGCCAACAATTACTTCATCTCCTATATTAACTCCAGGTAAAATAATTGCATTAACTGCTATAAAACACCTTTTTCCAATATAAGTATCCACTAAATATGGCTGATTATTTCCTACTCTTTTACAATGATCATGACTTAAAATCTGAGCTCCTCCAGCCACTAAAGTATTTTCACCAATATGAACACCCTCAGGATATAGTTTATCCAATCTAACAGTTCCTTCAATAATGGTTGAATATGTCAAATCATACCCAATCATTTTAAATTTAAAAATTCTGAATTTTCTTAATAACGTTGCAATAAAAAGTCTTAATTTGAAATTTTTATTATTTATTTCTGGTTTATTCATTTATTAAACTTTTATAAATTAAATGCAATTTATGGGCTACACTATCAATATCTAATTTCATTTCTAATAATTTTTTCCTACCATTAAAGTTATCTATAGCTATTGATTTTATAACAAGGCCTGCTAGTTCTTTAATACTAAAAGAGTTAGAAACATAGCATCCTTTTAGTCCACCTAACATATCGTTAACGTTTCCAACAGGTGTTGATACTACCTTAACATTACAAGCTAAACACTCTTTAACTGAATTAGGTGAACCTTCAAAATCTGAAGTAATTACATGTACTGAAGAAATATTCATATAAAACGGAATTAAACTTCTTTTTGTGTTTGTTAAAATTAAAGGTTCAATATTTAATTTTTTATCAGTATGCTGTAAATATTTTACAACTTCTTTAAATCTATCTATTCTTTTTTGCTTTCTCCTTTTATAAGAATCTAAAAATAAAATATAATTATTTTTAGAATTTAAATTCAATTTTTTTAAACATAACCTTTCATCAATGGGTTTGAAAAAATTTGTATCTACCCCATTTGGCAAATAGTACACTTTTTTTTTAGTATTAATTTTAGAGCTACTTTTATAAATAATTCCATTAAAAATAAAATATAAAATTTTATAAAGCAACTTTCCTCCCTCTTTTTCATATGGATTTTGGTAGGAAATAATTTTCTTATATTTAAAAAAACGCAAAGAGCAAAGTAAAATTATAGCGCTAAAAGCATGGTGACAATGCAAAATATCATAATCTGCATTTTTTAATTTTTTACGAAGATTTAAAACTCCATTTATATATGCTTTTTTACCTTGTTCTCTTCCATTTATAAAAAACACTTCATTTTCAACTCCTAATCTGCTAAGTGAATCTATCTGTTCTTTAACAAAAATTCCAAAAATAGGAAATTTAGCTGTTGGGAAATTATTTGTAATATGAAGAACTTTCATCTATTTATATATGCCTTTTTTTTAATTAAATATTTTAAACTCCAAGTTTAAAAGTTCGTTTATATAATAATAATTTACCGCTTTTTTCAACTGGAATTCTAGAAACTTTATTAAAAGTAATTTTTAAATTTTCACCAAAAAACTTTTCTAAATTAATTGATGTTTTTTTATAATATTCTTCAATTATTGTTTTTTCATGATGTACAAAATTAATAACAAAATGTTTATAATTTTTTTGAATTATTTGATGTTCTTTTACTCCTAAAGTTAGTGGGTTCAATGAACTACTAAAAGCTATATGTGAAATTCTTTTATCCGTTTCTAACAAAAAATAATCACTCATTCTGCCTATCAATAATTTTGAATTAGGAAAAGGAAATTTATTAGTTATTTCTAATTCATTTTTTATTTCTCCAATGTCACCAACCTTATAATTAATTAATGGAAACCCAAAAGAGAATAAAGGCGTAAGTAAAAATTCATGATTTGAGGTTGTATTAACAATTACAACATCATCTGTAAATAACATGTTACCGGAAGATACTTCAATAGCAATAGCAGATGATTCTCTACAACCATATTGATCATAAACATGGCATGAAAATGCAGTTTCTATTATTTTACGATTTTCTAATTTTTCGGAAGTGGAAACAACCATTTTAATGGATGGAAGTTTTAATTTGTTTTCTAAAATAAATTTTGAAAATTCATATATAATATTAGAATAGCCAAATAAAACTTTTGGTTTAAACTTTAATGTTTCAAAATACCATTTTTTAAAATCTTTTTTTGAATAATTATTAGCATTAAAAACTATTTTACGACTTATAAATAAATTTAGCTTATGCATCAAATTATTCTTTTCGTTAAATGAAGTACCCCAAATCCAAGCGGTTTTATCCCAAGGCATCCAACCTATCATTGAATTATTTCTTAACCATGATCCTTTACACATTTCAACATACAATTTTGATGCATAAATAATTCCTAGCTCTCCTGTTGATCCACCTGAGGTTACTTTTGTTAAGTTGTTACCAAAATCATCTGTTGATTTAAATTTTTCAATATTGTCCTTTATTATTTTTTTAGTCAATATTGGAATTCTTTTTAAATCATTTCTTGTTTTTATTTCCTCTGGTTTTATTTGATGTAAGTCCATTAACTCTCTATAATAATCTGTATTATAATAGGCATGATGAATTAACTTTTGAATGTTTTTTTCTTGAACATGAACTAATTCGCTCCTATTCAAATTTAAATGCCCTTTTAAATTTTTATAATATTTATATCTATTGTCTCCTTTTAATCTATAAATTGTGGAAAGTAAAACTTCATATATTTGCATAAATCTCTTAATTTTTATTACTATTAAATTACAATTTTATATATATTCTATCATCAAAATATAGAATTTAATTCTTTAAATGTTATTAATCAAATCTAAAAATAACTGACTGTTTTTATTAATATCAAAATATTTTGCACAAACCTTTTGGCCGTTTATCCCTATATTAAAAGCTTCCTCAGGATTGTTTTTAATTGACCTTAATGCTTCAATAAATTCCTTTTTATTATCAGGTTCAATTAAATATGCACTTTTATTGGATAAATAATGTTCAACATCACTAACTTTTGTAGCAATAACAGGTTTACCTGTTGCTAAATATTCTCCTAATTTAAATGGAAAACCAGCATTTGCAAAATGAGAGTTATTACGACACATACATAAAACATCTGCTTTTTGAATAAGAGGATAATAATCTTGATCAGGAATAAACCCAGTAAACACTACATTTTTAAAATTAGCATATTTTCTTTTATATTTTTTTTGCTCAGAACCTTTTCCAACTAAAAATAATTTTGAATTACTGTAAATTTTATTAAATTCTAAAAATCCAGAAATAATTAAGTCTACCCCATCTTTTCCTGCAAACGTTCCTACATAAAAAACAGAAAACGGATTATGAAATGTTATTTTTTTATCAGTATCAGAGTTAATTTTAGCAGTTACTGGTATTATTTTAATGTTTTTCGCTTTTAAACCCTCATATTTTTTATATAACCTTGTAGATATTACAACCATGGCATTTGAAAAAATAACATTAAATTTAATTAATTTAGAAGATGTCCAAAAGTTAATTTTATAAGAAAATTTAACTTTTTCAGAAAAACGAGAATAGTCCTCAACAATATCAATAATTATTTTATACCCCAATAATTTAGCAAATAAAATAGGAATAAAGCTTCCAAGGCTTGTTGAACCTGAATATAATACATTTTTGGTATTTTTGTTTTTGAACTTGTAAATTAATTTTAAATATTTAAACAAACTTAAAATTATACGATGAAAATCACTAATCTTATGAGTTAAGCCTGAACCTATTCTAACATATTTAATACCATTAATTTCTCCTTCTTCTAATTTAAGAATTTCACTGTCACGCATGGAAATAACTTTAATTTCAATATTATTTTTTACTAATTCTACAAATAAATGATTTATCCTTTTAACAATAGCCGTTTCTCTGGGATATCCCCTTTTAAACACAAGTAGTTTTATTTTATTAGATTTTTTATCCATTGTTGTTTTTGTGAATAATTTAATATTATTGATTTAGTAATTCTCTTTGTTAGTGTCAAGCTAAGCGTAATTGAAACCTAATTATATTAGATATAGTTCTCTACTATATTTGAACAAACAAATTATTAAACTTATATGCCGCTTTCTACAAATTTCTACTAGATTAATTCAAACTTTTGTTTTTTTCTGTTAAACATTAAATACTTAGGTCCATTAAAAAAAGTTTTCTTTATAAATATTTCTAATCTTAAACATTTTAAAAGTGTAAAGATTTGGGAATGCAATAATATTTTATAAATAAAAAATCTAATTTTATAATTAGTACTGTATTTATTCTGTTGCAGAATTTTCTTTTTTTCCAATTGATACTCATTTCTTGATGTAAGTGATTTTTGATTTGCAGAACGCATTCTAAAACAACCTAACGGAGCAGTAATTGTATATAAATCTTCAAAAGAAAAAAAAGACACCCATAAGCCAAAGTCACCTGCTAATTGTGAATTTCTATCAATAGGTTTTCCAGATTTTTCCCATAAGTCTGCTCTAAAGAAAGTAGATTCTTGCTGAATTGTCCTTTTTCTACCTGCTAACAAATCAAATTTAGTCCAATAGAAACTTGGAAAAACAGATACAATTCTATTTTTTTCATCCAAATGTGAATGTGCTCCTTGAAGCCAATTTATTTGAGGGAACTCTGAAAAAATTTCTGCAACTGTAAATAATGAATTCGGCAAGTAAACATCATCGGAATTTAACCAAGCTAATATATCGCCCGTTGCTATTTCAAAGCCCTTATAAATTGCATCATATAATCCATTATCTTTTTCACTTTTCCAGAAAAAAAGTTTATCCTCATATTTTTTAATAATATCAATTGTGCCATCAGTACTTCCTGCATCTAAAATTATGTATTCAAGATTTGGATAATTTTGATTTAAAACAGATAAAATAGTAAATTCTATATATGCAGCTTGGTTTAAAGTAGGTGTAATTATAGATATTTTTGGATATTGCATTTTATAAATTTTGATTTAGACTCCTTTTAAAAAATAATTATACATTTTAAATTTTTGAATTTTTCCCCATTGAATCACATATGTATTTAAAGGAATTTGAGAAAAAATAAATGTCCAATAAATTGGGGAATTACCTGTAGTTTGTCCAAAATTAGAGACCACAAGTACTAGAAATAAAGCAAACCCACTATTCCTTTTACCAAATAAAGCCATTATTGTTGAACAGAGACGAAATAATAATATATAATATATGATACCTGCAATTAATCCATACCTAACAAAAATAACAGTGATACCATTTGGTGATATATTATCTGCATATTTTAAATACGTTTCTTCAGACCAGGGCATTCCTGTTAAAGGATAATCTTTTACAATATTATAATGTACTACTGCAGCTCCAAATCTTGAGTAACTTATATCAGATTGATTAAATTGATCATCTACTTTTTTTGACATAAATGGCAATGCCATAATTGCTGGTAATACACCAATTAAAAAAGTGAATAATAATATTTTAACCGGCAAACTAACCGATTTATTTATAGAAGTAAATAAAGCTAAACTCATAAGTATTACAATAAAACCATTTGTTGAAAATGTAGTTAGAATAGCTATTATAAAAATAAGGTTAGTTTTATTTATTATTTTTTTTGTAATAAACATGTTTAGGAAAAAAGCAATATTTAAAAAAATAACATATAACCCTGGTTCCCAAAAAGCTCCAGAATTTCTATACACATTAAACCCTTCTAATTTTACAGACATTACATATATTATAAAATTTGGTCGAAGTACATCTACATTAATCGATTCTGACCTTATACCCAGTGAAGTAATTTTATTTGACAATGACATCATAAAGCTATAGGTGGGCCCAATATATTGAAAAACATAAAAAACCAGAGATATAATTGCAATTACCTTTAAAGTTTCAATAAATATCTTAATAAAGTCTTTTCCTATAATTTTAGCACAAAAATACATTGTTATAAGCCTAATTCCCAGTGTAATGGACCAAGAAAATTGACTTCCATAAAACAGAGATTGAATTAAAAAAACAAAAACAAAAGGTAAAATAAATTTAAGAACAATAAAATCAAATTTTTGCTTACTATAGAAAAAAATAAAGGTAACTACTGGAAACAATAAATATATTGCTTCCCCTCTCGCTCTAACAAAATACTCAAAGGATGAAAATGCCAACAAGTATATAAAAAGAAAATATTTTAAAATTAGTTTTTTCTTCAAAATTTAAATGTGACTACTAGTTATTCGATTATTTTTAATTTTCAATTCTTAAAATTGCCTATTTATTCCAAATGCCAAAAGCTCTATTATTGATAATTTTACCATATTGTATTGGTAACATAATTGCTTGTGGCAATAAACATACACTTGTAGCTATTATAACCCCAGTAGAACCAAAATTCATATATTTAGCAAAAAAAATTGATAAAGGTATATTTATCAGCGCAGCAAAAACGAGTGAATATAATTGAGTTTGAACTTTTCCTGCCCCATTCACAAACATATTATACGGTAGATAAAAGTTATACTGAATAAAATAAACAGCCATAAAAAAGGATAACTTTAAAGGAATAAATACTTTATCTCCAATCCATATTTTATATATAAAAGATGAAATCAGAAATAAAATTATTGTTAATAAAACTATACCATAAAATATTTTATTCAAATTAATAATAGATTTCTTAATCCATAAAAAATCTTTTTTAACAAATGCTTCCGAAAATGCAGACCAATATGGAGTTAAAATTATTCCAAAAATCATATTAGTAATTCCAAAATATTTATAAGCAATATTATAGGGTACTACTTTTTCAGGACTAAAAATATTTGATATAATCAAATTATCCGTTGAGAATAGTATCATTACAGAAATTTGAAGAAAGAAAAATTTAATTCCAAGTCCAAAAATATCATTTAAGTATTCTTTCTTAAAAAAAGATATTTTAGGTTTATACAGCTTATATTTACTAGAGAATGCTTTTAAATTAAAAATTAATAATATTAAAACAGGTAAAGCTGAATAAATAGCACCAAATAATAATAAGGAACTTTTATCTAACTGGGTTAAAACCCAAACAAAAAATAGGGATAAAGCCTGAATTAGAAACCCAATATTTGATCTAACCGAAGGCTTTTGATCTGCTACATAAATTGTAGTTATCAACTTAACAACCATTTGAATACAAAAAAAAGAAAAAACTATAGGCATTAAAATACTTAAATCTTTGCCTAAAATTTTATCTGCATTAAAAATTACTGTCCAATCTACAAATACGTTTACTATTAAAAAGAAAATAATTAAAACCAAGCTTATTAAACCTAAAGTAAAATAAGCAGTACTAACATAACCTTGCACAAGACTATCATTTCCTAAAGCCTTTGCCTCAGAAAATTTATTTCTAAGCCCATTGCCTAACCCAATATCAAAAAATGCGAACCAACTTATAAATGAACTTAATGTTAACCATAAACCATAATTTTGGGTATCTAAATAATTAATAGTTAACGGAACTAATAAAAAACTACAAGCAATACTTCCAAACCTAAATAAAAAGGACAAACCAACATGTTTTGTAATATTTTTGGTACGCTTACTTTTTATACCAACTTTAGAGTATATTTTACTAATTATGCTATTAATCATTTAATGTTTTTCAGTTACCAATACAACAGCCTGTTAATATTTCTTTTTAATAAAAATAAAAAAAATGGAGTTTAATTTTTCTTAATCTATTTCTATCATGTCATGGCTTCGCCATTTGCAGTCCCACAACTACATCAATTTATTTTATATGTGCTAAGCTTTAAGCTATGTTTTTTGCAGATAATGAAACCTTAAAACCTAAATTTGTTAAAAGCAATTGTAATCTATTATTAGTAATTGCTTGAACAACTCCTTCTCTACCCTTAAATAAACCGTGGGAAATAAAAATTTTATCCCCCAAATTAATTCCTTCCTTATTAATTTTATTAGAATCACTTAAATAATCTTTTAAAAATTCTATTTCTTCATTTCTAACTACTGCTGCTTTATTTAACCAAAAAAGATATGACTTTACACCGTTAACTTGAAATACTTTTTTCCTATTAGGCTCATCTAATCGAACAAATACATAAGAATTAAAAACGGGAACAGTAACTTTCTTTTTCCGGTCGCTCCATTGCCTAACTTCAGTAATCATAGGGCAATATGTATTTATTCCCAGATCTTCAAGTGCAATTGAAACCTTTTTTTCTTGACGTACTTTAACACGTAAAACATACCAATGCATAATTTCACAATTTAAATTAACTAATTTAAGTAACTTTATGTTTTAATCAAACAAACTTTAAATAAACTCTCTATTGTGGGGTAACCTTAATTTTAAGGCAATTACTTTTTTATTGTGGGGACAAATTCCCAATTTAAATTTTAGGAATAATGAATAATTGTACATTTTTTTACAACTATATAGCTAAAATACTCTTTTTTTTTATACATCAAAATTTTTTTTAACTTATAATAAAATTAAAAAAAATGAATCTATTTAATTGTAATTTCTATACTGTTTAAAAATTATAGAGTAAAATATTTAGCATCATTAAATGTGATTATACAAAAAAGTTCTACAAACTACACTAAATGGATGTTTTTATACAATAAATAGATTGTTTTTTATAATAAATGGTATTTTCTTTTGATGTTAAAAATCTTATTTATATCTTTGTTGAAATTATTAACGTTCTAATTTTCAAAAAATTAAAATAATAAATCTAAAATAACGTTATTCCTATAGTTTTTTGAAGAATGAATATTCTAACACTTCAAATATTTAACACAAATTTAAGAATATAAAAACCTTATTTTTTTTTTAATAAATTAAAAATCAATACTTTCGCCGACGCTAAACACAAAATAAAATAAAAATGTAATATTAACCCCTACGCTTGCAATATGCAGTCTGACAAAAATGAAAAAACCCCTCTTGACCCTAGTAATCTTGCTATGTTTTTTAAACACTTTTGCCACCAATTATTATTTATCATCTAGTAGTGGTAATGACAACAATAGTGGCACATCAGAGTCTTCAGCCTGGAAAACCATTACTAAATTAAACAGTATTTTAGGGAATCTACAAGCAGGTGATGTGATTTTTTTTAAACGAGGTGATACTTTTAGCGGAGCCTTAAATTTAAAAAATTCAGGGGTAAGTGGTAATCCTATTACATTTAATGCCTTTGGATCTGGTAATAAGCCTATAATTACCGGAAGAATACGAATTAGCAATTGGTCTAACAAAGGAAATAATATTTGGACAGCTACTAATACAGGAACTGGTAATGTAACAAATATGTTTATTAATGCCATTCCACAAAATTTAAGTAGATATCCTAAACTTTCCGATACAAATAATGGTTATTTAACTTTTACATCTCACAATGGTAATTCTTCTATTACAGATCCAACTTTGCCAAATAGCCCAAGTTTTGTAGGAAAACAACTAGTAGTTAGGGTGAACGCATGGTATTTTAACAGAAGAACTGTTCAAAGTCAGTCTGGAGGTACCTTAACAGTTTCTTCCAATTTTAATTTAACCCCTAAAGACAATGCCGGATATTTTTTTCAAAATGATCCTTCTTTCTGTACAACCCAAGGGGAATGGGCTTACAATAGCAGTTCAAAATTAGTAACCATATATTCATCTGTTGACCCTAATACTTTAAATATTGAGGTATCAGGTTACGATAAAATATTTAATATTGATGGTGTAAATTATATCACTTTAAATAATTTACAAATTGATGGTAGTGGAACTGATTCTGTTTATATGAATAATAGCAACACTATTGATATTCAAAATTGTGATTTTTTATATGCAGGCGAAAATGCTATAACTATGAACAACACAAAGAATAGCACCTTTTCATATAACACAATTAATAAATCTAATTCTTCTGGAATATTACAAAAACGATATTGCGATAATTTTAATATGGTTGGAAACACCATTACTAATGTAGCCTTACATCCTGGTAGAGATAGAGCTGGCACAAACCCAGCTGCAGCAAGATTATATGGAAGCAATCAGTTGATTCAATATAATAAAATGGACAACCTAGGATATATAGGAATATTTTTTAGAGGAGAAGGAGTTGACGTCAAAAATAATGAAGTATCTAATTACTGTTCCGTTTATGAAGATGGTGGAGGAATTTATACCTTTAATGGAGATAGTGATTCCCCTGTAAGTGTGCCTTCTTACGTACGAAATAATATTGTTAGAAATTCAAGTTTAAAAGGACATATTGGTTCACCTCTTTCTGTCCCTACAGCTGAAGGAATTTATATGGATGATGGATCACGAAATGTTCAAATATTAGATAATACTGTTTTTGACGTCGCAAAATCAGGAATCTTTTTACATAATTCTGATAATATTACTGTTAAAAATAATAATGTTTATAATACCGGTATATTATTATTTTTATATCACGACAGTGTTTATCCGCAATTTCCTATTATAAATGGTGTAATCACTAATAATACATTTGTCGCAAAAAATGATACTCAAAAAATGGTTGAAATAGTTTCTAAAGATGCGCAAGTATTAACAAACAATTTTAATTATAATTATTATTGCAGACCTTATAAAGAAGCTGGTATTATGGGTGTTTACATTAGTAATGATGCAACTTCACAAGCTCATATTTCTTTGTCAGAATGGCAATCTAAGTATAAATTAGATACAAACTCTAAAGGTTCTCCTATTCTATTAACAACACAAAATTCAGATGAATATTTAAGATTAGAATATAATTCAACTAATGCTGATAAAGTCATTTCTGTAGGAACTGGATATTTAAAAGCAGATGGAACCAATAGTCCTTCAAGTATTACTCTCAAACCTTTTACTTCAACTATATTATTCAAGGACCTTAATTTTGTCAACCACGCTCCTGTTGCGGTAAATGATGCGGTTACTACACAACAAAACATAGAATTTACATCCACAATAAGCTTAGTTGCAAATGACACGGATGAAGATGGTAATAGTTTAAATGCAATTGCTGGTACTTT
>DGOU01000037.1:12133-13140 GCA_002390165.1 Lutibacter sp. UBA4458 | reverse complement strand
CAGATTTAGAATCTGGAGATTTACAAATTTTAATAGGAACACACGCTTTAATTGAAGATAAAGTAAAGTTTAAAAATTTAGGAATTGCTATTATTGATGAACAACATCGATTTGGAGTTGCACAACGTTCAAAACTTTGGAAAAAAAATGAACTACCACCACATATTTTGGTGATGACAGCTACTCCAATTCCTAGAACTTTAGCAATGAGTGTTTATGGTGATTTAGATATTTCTGTAATTGATGAATTGCCTCCTGGACGTAAAGAAGTAAAAACCGCCCATCGTTACGATGCAAATAGATTATCTGTTTTTAAATTTTTAAAAGAAGAAATTGCTAAAGGCAGACAAGTTTACGTGGTTTACCCTTTAATAAATGAGTCCGAAGCTATGGATTATAAAGATTTAATGGATGGTTACGAAAGCATTTCGCGCGATTTTCCAAAACCTAATTATCAAATCAGCATTGTTCATGGTAAAATGAAAGCAGAAGATAAAGAATTTGAAATGCAGCGTTTTATAAAAGGAGAAACCCAAATTATGGTAGCAACTACCGTAATTGAAGTTGGTGTAAATATTCCTAATGCCAGTGTAATGGTTATTGAAAGTGCTGAACGTTTTGGTTTATCACAATTACATCAATTACGCGGTAGAGTAGGACGCGGAGCGGAGCAAAGTTTCTGTATTTTAATGACGAGTTTTAAATTGTCCAGTGAAGCTAAAACTAGATTAGATACTATGGTTAGCACTAGCGATGGATTTAAAATTGCAGAAGTGGATTTAAAATTGCGTGGACCAGGTAATTTAATGGGAACGCAACAAAGCGGAGTTTTAAATATGCGAATTGCAGATATTATTAAAGATGCAAATTTGTTAAAATTAGCTCGTTCAGAAGCGTTTACATTATTAGAAAAAGATCCTCAACTTTCTTCCGTTGAAAACAGATTTGTAAATATTGCCTATCAAGAAATTGCTAAAAACAGTACTATTTGGTCTAATATTAGTTAA
>DGOU01000037.1:10370-12121 GCA_002390165.1 Lutibacter sp. UBA4458 | reverse complement strand
AAATATATCCGTTTGTTTTCGAATTTTTTGCAAACCAAACTAAAAAAACAGCAATTAAAATAATTAGAGCTGGCCAAATCATTTTTAGCATAGTTACTTCCATATCTGTTTGAATTAAAGTGTTATAAATAAACTGAGCTATTACTGCTACTAATGAAATGGATAAAAGATAAATGGCAATATTTTTTCTTAACAATAGAAAAATACATCCTAAAACTCCAGAAAAAACAGCAATTGCAAATACACCTGTAACCCAGTTTGGCATGTTAGCATAGTAAGCCTGTTCTGCTGTAGGAAGTGCTTCTTTAATTTCTTGCGACATATAAACTTGACCTAAATATGCAATTACTCCAAGAATATTCCAAATTAAAGCAATAGCGCTAATGATGTAAAAACGATTTAAATTTGGTTTAGCTGATGTACTCATAGTTTTTTAATTAAAGTTATATGTGGTTAAAATATTAAAAAAGAATGAATTATCAAAAATAAAGATATTTGATGATTTAAATTAAGGATTGTTATTTCATATAAATTATCATTTAAAGAGTTACTAATTCTTTGCCCATTTAACTTTAAAGTTAGTTGGAATACAACATTTAAAAAAAGGATATTCGTGTTTAATATTTTCAAAACAATTACATAGCCAACTTATTTCAATTTTTTAATAGTAAATAAACATCCAAACAATTCAACAACTTAATTCTATTTTTTATCTTTGCAAATCGAAAAAAAGCATAAAGAATGAAAATATCATATAATTGGTTAAAACAATTTTTAAAAATTGATTGGGAAGCGGTTAAAACAGGAGAATTGTTGACCGATTTAGGTTTAGAAGTTGAAGGAATTGAACAAGTTGAATCTATTAAAGGAAGCCTTAAAGGCATTGTAATAGGTAAAGTACTTACTTGTGTACAACACCCTAATGCAGATAGACTTAAAATTACCACGGTTGATTTAGGAAACGGAGAGCCAGTTCAAATTGTTTGTGGAGCTCCAAACGTAGCTGAAGGTCAAACTGTTCCTGTTGCCACAATTGGAACAGTATTGTACGATGAAAAAGGTGAAGGATTTAAAATTAAAAAAGGAAAAATAAGAGGAGAAGAAAGTTTTGGAATGATTTGCGCCGAAGATGAACTAGGCTTAGGAAGCGATCATGATGGAATTTTAGTTTTAGATAATACGCTTAAAGCTGGTACAAATGCCGCAGAAGTTTTTAATATTGAATCGGATGAAGTTTTTGAAATAGGTCTTACACCAAATAGAGGTGATGCTATGAGCCATTTTGGTGTAGCTAGAGATTTACGAGCTGGATTAGCACATAAAGAAATTAATATTGAATTAATTTCGCCTTCTGTGAGTGATTTTAGGGTAGAAGATAGAACGTTGAAGTTTGATGTTGAGGTCGAAAATAATGAAAAAGCTCCTAGATATACAGGAGTAACTATTTCAGATATTGAAGTTAAAGATTCTCCCGAATGGATTCAAAATAGGTTAAAAGCTATTGGTTTATCTCCAATTAATAATATAGTAGATATAACAAATTATGTATTGCACGAGTTGGGTCAGCCTTTACATGCTTTTGATGCAGCAAAAGTTAAAGGAAATAAAATTTTAGTTAAAACGTTACCAAGTAAAACTAAATTCACCACTTTAGATGGAGTTGTAAGAGAATTAAATGAAGAGGATTTAATGATTTGCAATGCTAATAGCGAACCTATGTGTATTGCAGGGGTTTTTGGAGGTATTGACTC
>DGOU01000037.1:0-10351 GCA_002390165.1 Lutibacter sp. UBA4458 | reverse complement strand
CGGTTTCTGTAAGAAAAACTGCAAAACGACACGGTTTAAATACCGATGCATCTTTTAGGTTTGAACGAGGTATTGATCCTAATTTTACTAAATATGCCTTAAAACGTGCTGCTAATTTAATTGTTGAAATTGCCGGTGGTAAAATTTCTTCGGAAATTGTGGACTTGTACCCAACTAAAATAGAGGATTATCAAGTTTTTTTAAGTTACGAAAAAATGGATCGCTTAATTGGAGTAGAAATTCCAAGAGAAACCATTAAAAATATTTTAGCATCCTTAGAAATTAAATTTAACAGTGTAACCGATGGAGGTTTAGGTTTGACCATTCCTTCTTATAGGGTTGATGTGACTAGAGAAGCTGATGTTATTGAAGAAATTTTACGTGTTTATGGGTATAACAATATTGAATTTTCTCCGAAATTAAATATGTCTATTTCTGCTAATGATTTTAATGATGTTAAAATAAATAACCTTATTTCTAATCAATTAGTGTCGCTTGGGTTTTATGAAACTATGGCAAATTCTCTTACAAAAGAATCTTATGTTTCGTTATCTGAATCTCTTAAAAAAGAACATAATATTGAAATTTTAAATCCTTTAAGTAGTGATTTAGGTGTAATGCGTCAATCATTATTATTCAGTGGTTTAGAATCAGTTATTTATAATATAAACAGAAAAAAAAGTTCCTTAAAATTCTTTGAATTTGGTAAAACCTATCATCAATTTGAAAGTGGAAAAACAGAACAAAAACATGTAACCTTGTTTGTTTCTGGGGCAACTAATAAAGATTGTTGGAATACGGAATCAAAAATCTCTAATTTCTTTTATTTAAAAGGAATAGTAACTACTATTTTATCTCGTTTAGGAATTAATAAAGTTAAACCTAGCTCAACTAAAAATGATGTGTTTTCTGAAGGATTAACATTAAGTTTAGGCAAAACTAAATTAGTAGATTTTGGAGTGGTTAAAAATCATATTTTAAAAGAATTTGGAATTAAACAAGAAGTTTTATTTGCTGATTTTAATTGGGAAAATATTTTAAAGCTTGGCGGAAAATCAACTTTAAAAGTAAAAACTTTACCAAAATTTCCATCAGTTAAAAGAGATTTTGCGTTGTTATTAGATAAAGAAGTTACTTTTAATGAAATTTATAATTTAGCATTTCAGGCAGAACGTAACTTATTGAAGGAAGTAGATTTATTTGATGTTTATGAAGGCGATAAATTACCAGAAGGTAAAAAATCATATGCCGTAAGTTTTATTTTACAAGATGAAAATAAAACGCTTAATGAGAAGCAAATAGATAAAATTATGAGCAGGTTTAAACAAACTTTTGAAAAAAATGTTGGAGCAACCTTGCGATAAATAAAAAAACACCATTTTAAAGCCTTTAAATAGTTATTTAAAGGCTTTTTTTTTGTTAAATTTGTTATATTCTAAACGTAAATTTAGATTACTACTAATTATTAAAGTTGCAATAAAGTTACATTTATAGTAAATGTAACTGCTAATTTTTAAATGTAGTAAAAATGAAAAAATCATTAAAAGGAACAAAGACTGAGCAAAATTTATTAAAATCTTTTGCCGGGGAAAGTCAAGCAACAAATAGGTACGAATTTTTTTCAAAAGTAGCTAAAAAAGAGGGTTACGAACAAATTTCAAGAATTTTTCAAGAAACAGCTAATCAAGAAAAACAACATGCAAAACGGTTTTTTAAGTTTTTAGAAGGAGGAATGGTTGAAATTACTGCAGCATATCCAGCAGGAGTAATTGGAACCACCGAAGAAAATTTAAAAGCAGCTGCAGAAGGTGAAAATGAAGAATGGACGGATTTATATCCTAAATTTGCTGAAATAGCTGCAGAAGAAGGATTTCCAAAAATAGCTACTGCTTACAGAATGATTGCCCGAGTAGAAGCGGAGCATGAAAGAATCTATTTAAAATTACTTCAAAATATTTCAGAAGATAAAGTATTTATAAAAGATGGTAAAGTTTGGTGGAAGTGTATTAAATGTGGATATGTTTATGAAAGTAAAAAAGCATTAGAAGTTTGCCCAGCTTGTTTACATCCAAAAGCGTATATGCAATTAAGAGAAGAAAATATTTAATACTATATAAACTCATTATGCATTTTAAGGAAAATTTGTCAATTCGAGTAAATTTAACGAATGTAAATGAGTGAAATTTGTATCGAGAATTAAAATTTCGACTTTCAAAATAGTTCTCGATACAATTTCCTATTTAAACTACTCGAACCGACATTCATTTATGTTAACTAAATCAAAATGCACAACGAGTTCTAATTGTGATTCTGAAACAAGTTCAGAATGACAGTGTTTTTGTCTATATTTTTATATTTTTGTACAAATTAATTTTAATGTATAAAAGTATAATTCGTCCGCTATTCTTTTTATTTGATCCTGAAAAGATTCATCATTTTACATTTCAGTTTATTAAAATTTTCACTAAAATTCCAGGTGTTTCAGCTTTAATAAAAGCTGTTTTTGTTGTTGAAAATCCAAAATTAGAACGTAAATTATTTGGGTTAACATTTAAAAATCCGGTAGGTTTAGCAGCTGGTTTTGATAAAAATGCGGTGCTTTATAATGAACTGGCTGCTTTTGGTTTTGGTTTTATTGAAATAGGAACGGTTACGCCAAAAGCCCAAAAAGGCAATCCTAAAAAAAGAGTATTCCGATTAATAGAGGATAAAGGATTAATTAACAGAATGGGATTTAATAATAAAGGCGTAAAAGCTGCTATTGAACATCTTAAAAAAAATAAAGGAAAAATTTTAATTGGTGGTAATATTGGTAAAAACACAGAAACTTTACCTAAAAATTATACAGAAGATTATGTAGTTTGTTTTAATGAACTTCATAATTATGTAGATTATTTTGTGTTGAATGTAAGTTGCCCAAATGTTGGAAGTCACGCTAAATTAAATGATAAAGATTATTTAATAGAACTAATTTTAACCATTCAAAAGGAAAATGAAAAATTTAAAAAACAAAAACCAGTTTTATTAAAAATAGCTCCAGATTTAAATACTACACAGTTAGATGAAGTGATTGAAATTGTAAAAGAAACTAAAATTGATGGTGTAATAGCAACTAATACTTCAATAGATAGAAGTAATTTGAAAGTAAATAAAAATAAGTTAGATATCATTGGTTATGGTGGTTTAAGTGGTGTGCCAATTAAAGATAAAAGCACTAAAATCATAAAATATTTAGCTCAAAAATCAAATAAAGCATTTCCAATTATTGGCGTAGGAGGTGTGCATTCTGCAGAAGATGCTCTTGAAAAATTAAATGCAGGAGCTGATTTAGTTCAAGTTTATACCGGATTTATTTATGAAGGACCTGCACTTGTAAAAAAGATTAATAAGGCAATCTTAAAAGTAAAAAGTAAAAAAAATACCAACTGAATTTAAAATAAAATGTCATGTCCGGCTTGATCGGAGATCTTTTACTTTTGAATTCTTAAGCTAAAGATTATCGCCTGCGCGAAAATGACAAAAATGATTGAACCAATTGAATTAAAATAATTTAATAATTATTAATTGAATTACGAAATACTTATATCATTTATTGGAGCATCTATGTTATTAACATTAATGCCAGGGCCAGATATTTTATATGTTTTAATGCAAAGTATTACTAACGGGAAAAAATATGGAATTATAACTGCTTTAGGTCTAGTTTCTGGAATAATTATTCATACCACTTTGGTAGCTTTTGGCGTTTCAGCAATTATTAAACAATCTGAAAGTTTGTTTTTCGGACTTAAAGTTATTGGAGCATTATATTTATTTTTTTTAGCATATAAATCACTAGTATCAGAAGAAACTATAACCCTTAATGGTGAAGTTACCTCAATAAGCTTATCTAAATTATATAAAAGAGGATTTATAATGAATGTTATTAATCCGAAGGTTTCTATTTTTTTCTTAGCTTTTTTTCCAGGATTTTTATATAGCTCAACTCAAAATACCATTATTCAGTTTTATGTTTTAGGTATTTTATTTATGCTTCAAGCATTAGTTATATTTACATTGGTTTCTGTATTATCCGGACAGTTTTCATCCTATTTAAAGACGCATAAATCTTTTTCAAAAAATATAAAATGGATAAAGGTTTTTATTTTTGTAGCAATAGCTTTTTTTATCTTATTTTCTTAATTGGTTTTGTATATTTGAGTTTCCATGAAAAAAGTAAAAATTATTGAGTGCCCACGTGATGCCATGCAAGGAATAAAATCTCACTTTATTCCTACAGAAGCTAAGGCTCAATATATTAATGCTATTTTAAATGTTGGCTTTGATACAGTAGATTTTGGTAGTTTTGTATCACCAAAAGCTATTCCTCAAATGAGAGATACTGCTGAAGTTTTAGGTAAATTAGATTTAAGCGCTACATCTAGTAAACTATTAGCTATAATTGCAAATATTCGTGGAGCAAATGATGCAGCTAAATTTGAGGAAATTAATTATTTAGGGTATCCTTTTTCCATTTCTGAAAATTTTCAAATGCGGAATACAGGAAAAACGATTGCACAATCTACGCTTATTTTAGATGAAATTTTAAACATTGCCACTAAAACCAATAAAGAAGTTGTTGCCTATTTATCTATGGGATTTGGTAATCCTTATGGTGACCCATGGAATGTGGATATTGTTGCTGAATGGACAGGTAAATTAGCAAAAATGGGTGTTAAAATTATTTCCTTATCGGATACTGTGGGAAGTTCAACTCCTGAAATTATTGATTATTTATATACTAATTTAATTCCAGAATATACTTCTATTGATTTTGGAGCGCATTTGCACACTACACCAAATTCGTGGTTTGAAAAAGTAAATGCCGCTTATAAAGCTGGTTGTAAACGCTTTGATGGCGCTATTAAAGGGTATGGCGGTTGCCCAATGGCAAAAGATAAACTTACAGGTAATATGCCAACTGAAAAACTTCTGTCTTATTTTACGCAGCAAAAAGTAAACACAAACATAAAAGCTATGGCTTTTGAAAGTGCTTATAACGAAGCTATTAAAATATTTTAACTATTTCTATATCAGATAGGTACATATGTAAAGCTGACAAATGTCACCTTATTTAGAATTATTATAAATAAGTCTTGTGTAATAAAAGTAACTTATCTATTTTTGCATTATTAAGAATGAATCTAAATAAAAAAGGAATGATTAAAGTTACAATTTCAGCAATAATCTTATTACTAAGCTTACACGGTTTTGCACAAACTAAAACAGATGGTTTACAACAGAATTCAGGCCAACGAATTTTAGGAAATGTTACTACTTCTGGGGTAACAATTGGAGGATATGCCCAAATAGATTATAACGATCCTGATGGAAAAGAAGTAGGAAACTTAGATGTACATAGGTTAGTTATGTTATTAGGCTATAAATTTAACGAAAAAGTAAGTTTTTTAACAGAAATAGAATATGAACATGTAAAAGAAGCTGTGGTTGAACAAGCTTATATTCAATACAAAGCAACAAATAAAATGAGTGTATTAGCAGGTTTAATGCTGGTGCCAATGGGTATTATAAATGAATACCATGAACCTACAACCTATTATGGAGTTGAACGACCAAATGTGGATAAATATATTGTGCCAACAACTTGGAGAGAAATAGGAATTGGAATAAACGGAACATTGGATAATGTTTCTTTAAAATATCAAGCTTATTTATTTAATGGTTTCTCCTCATATAACAATGGAGTTGGTTTGCTTAGAGGTGTGGATGGTTTACGAAAAGGACGGCAAAAAGGAGCGGAGTCTAATATAAGTTCCCCAAATTTTTCTACTAAATTAGATTTTTATGGAATTCAGGGATTACGCTTAGGAGTTTCAGGTTATTTTGGAAGAACTCAAACTGACGATACAACTTTAGAAGATTCTACCATTGGAGTTAAAATACTAGGTTTTGATGCCAGATATCGTTATCAAAAATTTGAATTCAGAGGTCAATTTATTACAACTACTTTGTCTGATACAGAGAAATATAATGTGCTAACCGGTAAAGATATAGGGTCAAAAATGTATGGTTTTTATGGGGAAGTAGCTTATAGTTTTAACCTAAAGGGTGTTGAAAAAATAACCCCTTTTTTACGTTACGAAAAATACAACACTCAGGCTGAAACAGAAGGAAGTTTAGCTAAAAATTTGGCTTACAATAAAAATGAGTTACTGTTTGGTTTCAATTACAAAGTAGCCAACGGAGCTGCTTTTAAAGTAGATTATCAGCTTGTAAATAATGCCGTTTTGGGTAGTAACACTACTAAACAATTTAACGCAGGGGTGGCACTTTGGTTTTAAGCAGAATATAGAAGAAGCAATTTCGAGTTAGAATTGCTTCTTTTTTACTCTAGATTCAATTTAAATATTATTAATGAAAAATAACATAATTATATTATTTGTAAGTATCTTTTTTTTAGTTGCTTTTAAACCATTAAATGGTTTTGAAAAACAAATTATTAAAGAAATTGAAAAAACGTTTTTAATTAATGATTTTAGTACAGCATCTATTTCTGTAACCAACAATTTAAAAAATGAATTACCTTTAAATATTACGGATTCTAATTTTAAAAAAATTATAAGTAATAAGAATGCAATAGGATATTACTATACCGGCAAAGCTTTTGGAAAGGTTGATTATTTTGATTATTTGGTTATTTTTAATTTAAATTTATCTATAAAAAAAATAAAAATATTAGCGTACAGAGAAGATAGAGGAGGGGAAATAGGAAGTAAACGCTGGTTAAAACAATTTGTAGGTAAAACACACTTAAATTCCTTTGAGTATAATAAAGATATTATGGGGATTTCTGGAGCAACAATTTCCGCGAAATCTATAACTAATCAATTGGATAAATTAATGAAAACTATACAAATTTTACAATTAAAAAAACTATTATAATGCAAATTCATGGGTTAATTCATACATTACCAAAAGAGTTGAAATGTTTAATTCTGGCTTTTGTAACTACTTTAAGTATAGGTTTTTATGGTGGTTTAAGTTTAGTTAATCATACAACTTCAATGAAGCCAAAAGGGGTTGAAGTTAATTATTTGGGTAACGAGAATGATGACAATGCAGTTACTATGAAATTTAAAAAAAGTGAACATGAATTACTGTCCATTATTCATAACCATATTTTATCTATGTCTGTTATTTTCTTTTTGCTTTCCCTTGTTTTAGTAACCACATCTATAAATAAAAAAGTGAAATATATTTTAATGACTGAACCATTTATTTCTATTGTTTTAACTTTTGGAGGTATTTACATTCTATGGAGTGGCGTTTTATGGTTTAAATATGTGATTTTAATTTCTGGAATTTTAATGACACTTAGTTTTACCTTAGCAATAATCATTATAGTTCAGCAACTTTTTGTAAAAAAGAAGTATTTAAAAACTAATCTATAATCTACTTTTATATTATTGTAATTAAACATAAGTTTGTTCTATTAAACATCAATTATGAAAAAAATAGGATTGCTTTTAGTTAGTTTAGTATTGATTTTAACTTCATGTTCTAAACAAAATGATACCGTTAAATTTACTTTTTTACAATTAAACGATGTGTATGAAATTGCTCCGTTAGAAGGAGGTAAAGTAGGAGGAATGGCACGAGTTGAAACTTTGCATCAGCAGCTGTTAAAAGAAAATCCAAATACTTTTATGTTTTTAGCAGGTGATTTTTTAAATCCTTCCTTGTTAGGAACGTTAAAATATAAAGGAAAACGTATTAATGGAAAACAAATGGTAGAAGTTATGAATGCTATGCATTTTGACTTGGTAGCTTTTGGTAATCACGAATTTGATTTAAAGGAAAACGATTTACAAGATAGATTAAACGAATCTAATTTTCAATGGATTGCAACCAATTTAAAACATAAAATAGGAGATTCTATTGCTTCTTTTGAAGTAAATCATAACGGCGTAAAAACTAAAATTCCAAAAAAAGTAACCTTCAATATTAAAAACAAAGAAGGAAAAGTTATTAAAATAGGGTTTTTTAGCGCTACCATAAGTGCTAATCCAAAAGATTATATAGTTTATAATGATTTTTACGAAACCGCTAAAAATGCATATAATACCTTAAAAAATGAAACTTCTGTAGTTTTTGGACTTACCCATGTCGCCAAAGAAAATGATAAAATGTTATTAAATATGTTGCCAGAAGTGCCATTAATTATGGGAGGACATGAACATGTAAATATGTCTATTCCAGTTGGTAAAGGAAAACTAACCAAAGCAGATGCTAATGCCAAAACGGTATATGTTCATAGAATAACGTATAATTTAAAAACCAAAAAAGCTACGATAAACTCCACATTGGTTCCAATTGATGAAAGCATACAACCAGATAAAAATATTAAAAGAATAGTGGATAAATGGGATGCCTTTTTAAATGCTAAATTGAGTAAAATATTAGATAATCCAGAAGCAGTTATTTACCATGCAAATACACCGTTAGACGGAAGAGATACACCAATTAGAAGTAAGCAAACCAATTTAGGAATGTTAATTGCTAAATCTATGGCTTTTGCTTTTGATAATAAAGTAGATTGTGCTTTGGTAAATGGTGGTTCTATTCGTATTGATGATCAATTGGATGGAGATATTACGGGATTTGATATTTTTAGAGTATTGCCTTTTGGTGGAGGAATTTTAAAAGTAAAATTAAAAGGAGTTTTATTGAAAAAAGTGCTAGAATATGGAAGGCTTAAAGCAGGAAAAGGAGCCTATTTACAACGTTATTTAGCTTCTTATAATAAAGAAAATAAAGAATGGTTGGTTAATAATCAAAAAATTAAGGACACCAAAATATATACCGTTGCTTTTAGTGATTACTTATTAAAAGGTTATGATATTCCATTTTTAAAACCTGATAATAAAGGAGTTAAAGAAGTTTATACTCCTAAAAACAAAGAAGTAGCAAGTGATATTAGAAAGGCAATTATAAAATATTTGCGTACTTTAAAAAAGTAAAACCCTAATATTCAATTAAAACATGTAAATTTGCCTGCAATTAAATTTAAAGTTGATTGCAACATGATAACAAAGTCTTCAAAGTTTGTAGGTGAAGGATTAACCTACGATGATGTTTTACTAATTCCAGCATTTTCAGAAGTACTTCCTAGAGAAGTAAATATTCAATCAAAATTTTCTAAAAATATTACTATAAATGTACCTGTAGTATCTGCAGCAATGGATACCGTTACAGAATCTGAAATGGCAATTGCAATGGCACGAGTTGGAGGAATTGGAGTTTTACATAAAAACATGTCTATAAAAAAACAGGCAGCAGAAGTTAAAAAAGTAAAACGTTCAGAATCAGGAATGATTATAGAACCGGTAACCATTACCAAAGAAGAGAATGTTGCTGCTGCAAAAAAATTAATGCACGATTATAGTATTGGCGGAATTCCGGTTGTTAATTCTGAAGGAACATTAATTGGTATTGTTACCAATCGCGATTTGCGATTTGAGAAAAATAATGCCCGTAGAATTGAAGAAGTAATGACTTCTAAAAATTTGGTTACTGTACCAGAAGGCACTTCTTTAAAACAAGCCGAACTAGTTTTACAAGAAAACAAAATTGAAAAATTACCTGTAGTAAATGCAGCCTATAAATTGGTTGGATTAATTACCTATAGAGATATTATAAAAGTTATTGAAAATCCAGATGCTAATAAAGATAAATATGGACGATTAAGAGTTGCAGCTGCTATTGGAGTGACAGGTGATGCTTTTAGCAGGGCAGAGGCTTTAATAAAAGCTGGGGTTGATGCATTAATTATTGATACTGCTCATGGGCACACAAAAGGGGTAGTTTCTGTTTTAAAAGAAATTAAAGCAACCTACCCACAAATTGATGTTATTGTTGGAAATATTGCTACAGGCGAAGCTGCTAAATATTTAGTAGAAGCAGGAGCAGATGCCGTAAAAGTTGGTATTGGTCCAGGTTCTATTTGTACAACACGTGTAGTTGCAGGAGTTGGTTATCCGCAACTTTCAGCTATTATAGAAGTTTCTCAGGCAATTAAAGATACTGGTATTCCTGTTATTGCAGATGGAGGAGTTCGGTACACAGGCGATATACCTAAAGCTATTGCTGCAGGCGCAGATAGTGTTATGTTAGGCTCTTTACTTGCGGGAACCAAAGAATCACCTGGAGAAACCATTATTTTTGAAGGAAGAAAATTTAAATCCTATAGAGGAATGGGCTCTGTAGAAGCTATGGAGCATGGTTCAAAAGATCGTTATTTTCAAGATGTTGAAGCCGATATTAAAAAATTAGTACCTGAAGGAATTGTAGG
>DGOU01000261.1:50301-52470 GCA_002390165.1 Lutibacter sp. UBA4458 | reverse complement strand
AGAGCTTGTTTTAAAGCAAACGTTAAATTAGCAGTTGTTAAAAACACGTTGCTAGAAAAAGCAATGGAAAAAGCAGATAAAGATTTTGGAGAATTATCAACTATTTTAAAAGGTAATACTTCATTAATGATATCTGAAACTGGTAATGCACCAGCAAAAGTAATTAAAGAATTTCGTAAAAAATCTGATAAGCCTTTATTAAAAGGAGCTTATGTTGAAGAAGCTATTTATGTTGGCGATGACCAATTAGATACTTTAGTAAACATTAAATCTAAAGAAGAACTTATCGGAGACGTTATTTCCTTATTACAATCTCCTGCTAAAAATGTTATTTCAGCATTACAATCTGGAGGTAATAAATTATCTGGTATTTTGAAAACTTTATCAGAAAAATAAATAAAGAGCACTAATAAACTAAATAATAAAAATTAAACAAAGAGAAATGGCAGATTTAAAAGATTTCGCAGAACAACTTGTTAACTTATCAGTAAAAGAAGTAAATGAGTTAGCCAATATTTTAAAAGACGAATATGGTATTGAACCAGCAGCAGCAGCAGTAGCAGTAGCAGGTCCAGCAGCAGGAGGAGAAGCCGCAGCAGAAGAAAAAACAGAATTTGATGTTATTTTAAAAGCAGCAGGACAATCTAAATTAGCAGTTGTTAAATTAGTTAAAGAATTAACTGGTTTAGGATTAAAAGAAGCTAAAGGTATTGTAGATAGTGCACCCGCTCCAATTAAAGAGGGTATCACTAAAGACGAAGCTGAAGGTTTAAAAGCTTCGTTAGAAGAAGCTGGAGCTGAGGTTGAGCTTAAATAAGCTTAGCAACTCTAAAACAAATACGGGTTTAGGTCTGAGTTAATAACTTAGACCTAGACCATTTTGCGTATATATTCGTTCTTATATTTTAATATTTTTTTAACCTAAAGTTATTGTCCATTGGCATCAAAAAAATTCACCGAAAGAATAAACTTCGCATCAGCTAATTTGGTTATGGAATATCCAGATTTTTTGGATATTCAAGTAAAATCGTTTCAAGATTTTTTCCAATTAAAAACAAAAGCAGATGAAAGAAGCACTGAAGGATTATATAAAACCTTCCTAGATAACTTCCCAATTACAGATACTCGTAACAATTTTGTGTTAGAGTTTTTGGACTACTTTGTAGATCCTCCTAGATATAGCATTCAAGAATGTATTGAAAGAGGATTAACGTATTGTGTTCCTTTAAAAGCAAGATTAAAATTATATTGTACTGATCCAGAACATGAAGATTTTGAAACTATAGTTCAAGATGTTTATTTAGGTACAATTCCATACATGACCCATAGCGGTACATTTGTAATTAATGGTGCAGAAAGAGTTATTGTATCTCAATTGCACAGATCGCCAGGGGTATTCTTCGGGCAATCCTTCCACGCAAACGGAACCAAATTATACTCTGCTAGAGTAATTCCTTTTAAAGGATCTTGGATAGAATTTGCAACAGATATCAATCAAGTAATGTATGCTTATATTGATAGAAAGAAAAAATTACCAGTAACCACATTATTTAGAGCAATTGGTTACGAAAGAGATAAAGATATTCTTGAAATTTTTAACCTTGCAGAAGAGGTTAAAGTTTCAAAAAGCGGTGTTAAAAAAGTTTTAGGTAGAAAATTAGCAGCCCGTGTATTAAAAACTTGGTTTGAAGACTTTGTTGATGAAGATACTGGTGAAGTTGTTTCTATTGAAAGAAATGAAATTGTATTAGATAGAGATACTGTTTTAGAAAAAGAACATATTGAAGAAATTGTAGAATCAGGTTCTAAAACTATTTTATTACATAAAGAAGGTAATGAAATGGGTGAATTTTCTATTATTCACAACACTTTACAAAAAGACCCTACAAACTCTGAAAAAGAGGCTGTTGAGCATATTTACAGACAATTACGAAATGCTGAACCGCCAGATTTTGAAACTGCTAAAGGTATTATTGATAAATTATTCTTTTCTGAACAACGATATAACTTAGGTGAAGTAGGTCGTTACAGAATGAATAAAAAGTTAGGTCTAAATGAAAGTATTGATCAAAAGGTTTTAACTAAGTTAGATATCATTACTATCATTAAAAATCTTATTCAATTAGTTAATTCTAAAGCTGAAATTGATGATATTGACCATTTATCTAA
>DGOU01000261.1:41036-50202 GCA_002390165.1 Lutibacter sp. UBA4458 | reverse complement strand
TTCTTTGGTACAAATGCTTTATCTCAATTTATGGATCAAACAAATCCATTAGCAGAGATTACGCATAAAAGAAGATTATCAGCATTAGGACCTGGAGGTTTATCTAGAGAAAGAGCTGGTTTTGAGGTTCGTGATGTTCACTATACTCATTATGGTCGTTTATGTCCAATTGAAACACCTGAAGGTCCGAATATTGGATTAATTTCATCTTTAGCAGTTTATGCTAAAGTAAATAATCTTGGTTTTATAGAAACACCTTACAGAGAAGTTTCTGAAGGTAAAGTTAATTTAAGCGAAGAGCCAAAATATTTAAATGCAGAGGAAGAAGAAGGAATGAAATTTGCTCAATCTAATTTACCTTTAGATAAAGAAGGTAATTTTGTTAATGATAGAGTTATTGCAAGAGAAGAAGCTGATTATCCTGTAGTTGAACCATCTGCGGTTAATTATATGGATGTTGCCCCAAATCAAATTGCATCTATTTCTGCTTCTTTAATTCCATTTTTGGAACATGATGATGCCAACCGTGCATTAATGGGATCTAATATGATGCGTCAGGCAGTTCCATTAATGAAACCAGATTCTCCTATTGTGGGTACAGGTTTAGAACGTAGAGTTGCTAAAGATTCTCGAATTTTAATGAATGCTGAAGGTGCTGGAGAAATAGAATATGTAGATGCAAATACTATTACCATTAAATATGACAGAACAGATGAAGACCGTATGGTTAGTTTTGATGGGGATAGTAAAACTTACAGCTTAATTAAGTTTAGAAAAACAAACCAAGGAACTTCCATCAACCTTAAACCAATTGTAAAAAAAGGAGATAGAGTTGAAGAAGGTCAGGTATTATGTGAAGGATATGCAACTCAGGCTGGTGAATTAGCTTTAGGTAGAAATATGAAAGTAGCCTTTATGCCTTGGAAAGGGTATAACTTTGAGGATGCGATTGTAATTTCTGAAAAAGTTGTAAAAGAAGATATTTTTACATCCATTCATATTGATGAATATTCCTTAGATGTACGAGACACAAAATTAGGAGCTGAAGAACTTACTAATGATATACCAAATGTTTCTGAAGAAGCAACCAAAGATTTGGATGAAAATGGTATGATTAGAGTTGGTGCAGAAGTTAAACCTGGTGATATTTTAATTGGTAAAATTACTCCAAAAGGAGAATCTGATCCAACACCTGAAGAAAAATTATTAAGAGCTATATTTGGAGATAAAGCTGGGGATGTAAAAGATGCATCATTAAAAGCTTCTCCTTCATTACACGGTGTAGTTATTGATAAAAAATTATTTGAAAGAGTTGTAAAGGATAAAACCAAAAGAGCTCAAGATAAAGTTAACATTGCAACTTTAGAAAGTAAATTTACAGCAAGATTTGAAGAATTACGTTCTGCTTTAATTGAAAAATTATTTACGTTAATTAGTGGAAAAACTTCTCAAGGAGTTTTAAATGATTTAGGAGAAGAAATTTTACAAAAAGGTAAAAAATTCACTCTTAAAATGTTAAATGCCGTTCCAGAATACAATCATTTAACTAAAGGAACTTGGACTACAGATAGTCATTTGAATGTATTAGTTTCTGAATTAATTCACAATTATAAAATTAAAGTGAATGATTTACAAGGTTCATTACGACGTGAAAAATTCACTATTTCTGTTGGGGATGAATTACCTGCTGGAATTTTAAAATTAGCTAAAATTTACATTGCTAAAAAACGTAAGTTAAAAGTTGGTGATAAAATGGCTGGTCGACACGGTAATAAAGGTATTGTTGCTCGTATTGTTCGTCAAGAAGATATGCCATTTTTAGAAGATGGAACTCCTGTTGATATTGTATTAAATCCACTTGGTGTACCATCTCGTATGAATATTGGTCAAATTTATGAAACTGTTCTTGGTTGGGCAGGTCAAAGATTAGGTAATAAATTTGCTACTCCAATTTTTGATGGAGCAACTATTGAAGAAATTACCAATTTAACAGATAAAGCTGGTGTACCTGAATATGGTCATACTTATTTATATGATGGAGGTACAGGACAACGATTTGATCAAAAAGCAACAGTTGGTGTTATTTATATGATTAAACTAGGTCATATGATTGATGATAAAATGCACGCACGTTCTATTGGCCCATATTCATTAATTACGCAACAACCATTAGGTGGTAAAGCACAAATGGGTGGTCAACGTTTAGGTGAAATGGAAGTTTGGGCATTAGAAGCTTATGGAGCATCTGCAACCTTACGTGAAATGTTAACCGTAAAATCGGATGATGTTATAGGTAGAGCAAAAACGTATGAAGCAATTGTTAAAGGAGATGAAATGCCAGAACCTGGATTGCCAGAATCATTTAACGTATTAATGCATGAACTTCAAGGTTTAGGTTTAGACGTTAGATTAGAAGATTAATAACAAATAAGTAAAGAGGCAAAATGCCTCTTTACTTTACAATATATTTTTACAATTTTAAATTCGAATCCATCATTATGGCAAGAAAAAATGATAAATACACTGTAAAAAAATTCAATAACATTTCTATTGGTTTAGCTTCACCTGAATCTATTTTAGAGAAATCTAGAGGAGAAGTTCTAAAGCCAGAAACCATAAATTATAGAACTCATAAACCAGAAAGAGATGGTTTATTTTGTGAACGAATTTTTGGCCCAATAAAAGACTACGAATGTGCTTGTGGTAAATACAAAAGAATCCGATATAAAGGAATTGTTTGTGACCGTTGTGGTGTTGAAGTAACAGAAAAAAAAGTTAGAAGAGATAGAGTAGGGCATATAAATTTAGTGGTTCCTGTAGCTCATATTTGGTATTTTAAATCCTTACCAAATAAAATGGGTTATTTATTAGGATTACCTTCTAAAAAATTAGATATGATTATTTACTACGAACGTTATGTAGTAATTCAACCTGCTGGAGCAACAAATGCTGAAGGAGAACCATTACAAAAAATGGATTTCTTAACGGAAGAAGAATATTTAGATATTTTAGAATCTTTCCCAATTGAAAATCAATATTTAGATGATTCTGACCCTGAAAAGTTCATTGCAAAAATGGGGGCAGAATGTTTAATAGATTTATTTAATCGAATTGATTTAGATGAACTTTCTTATCAACTTCGTCATAAAGCAAATACAGAAACATCTAAACAACGTAAAACAGAAGCTTTAAAAAGATTAAATGTAATTGAAGCTTTTAGAGATGCAAATAAAAATAGAGAAAATCGTCCTGAATGGATGATTATGAAAGTAATTCCTGTAATTCCACCTGAATTAAGACCATTAGTGCCGTTAGATGGTGGTAGGTTTGCTACATCAGATTTAAATGATTTATATAGAAGAGTAATTATTAGAAACAATCGATTAAAAAGATTGGTTGAAATTAAAGCTCCAGAAGTAATTTTACGTAATGAAAAACGTATGTTGCAAGAATCTGTAGATTCATTATTTGACAACACTCGTAAATCATCCGCAGTTAAAACTGAATCTAATCGTCCTTTAAAATCATTATCCGATTCATTAAAAGGAAAACAAGGTCGATTCCGTCAAAACTTATTAGGAAAACGTGTAGATTATTCAGCACGTTCTGTTATTGTTGTTGGTCCGGAGTTAAGATTATATGAGTGTGGTATTCCAAAAGATATGGCTGCAGAATTATACAAACCTTTTGTAATTAGAAAACTAATTGAAAGAGGAATTGTAAAAACAGTTAAATCTGCCAAAAAAATTATAGACAAAAAAGAACCAGTAGTATGGGATATTTTAGAGAATGTTTTAAAAGGACATCCTGTATTATTAAACCGTGCGCCAACGTTACACCGTTTAGGTATTCAAGCTTTTCAACCAAAATTAATTGAAGGAAAAGCATTACAATTACACCCATTAGCATGTACCGCCTTTAATGCGGATTTTGATGGGGATCAAATGGCAGTACATTTACCATTAGGACCTGAAGCTATTTTAGAATCTCAGTTGTTAATGTTAGGTTCTCATAATATATTAAACCCAGCTAATGGAGCTCCTATTACTGTACCATCTCAAGATATGGTTTTAGGATTATATTATATGACTAAAGAGCGAAGTTCTTCTGCTGATGTAAAAATTAAAGGAGAAGGCTTAACTTTTTATTCACCCGAAGAAGTAAACATTGCTTTTAATGAAAAAGCAGTGGAACTTAATGCGAAAATTAAAGTTAGAACTAAGGATGTTAATAAAAATGGAGAAATTGTAACCAAAATAATTGATACTACAGTAGGTAGAGTTTTATTTAATGAAGTAGTTCCAATTCAGGCAGGTTTTATTAATGAAGTACTTACCAAAAAATCTTTAAGAGATATTATTGGTAGAGTGCTTAAAGTAACGGATGTTCCTACTACAGGTAAATTCTTAGATGATATGAAATCTATGGGATATAATTTTGCTTTTAGAGGTGGATTATCCTTTAGTTTAGGGGATATTATTATTCCGCCAGAGAAAAAACAAATGATTGCAGATGCTAATAAGCAAGTAGACAATATTATGGCAAATTATAATATGGGTATGCTTACTAATAAAGAGCGTTACAATCAGGTAATTGATATATGGGGATCTACTAATAATAGATTAACGGAACTTTCAATGAAACGTTTACGTGAAGATAAACAAGGATTTAACTCTGTGTATATGATGTTAGATTCTGGAGCGAGGGGTTCAAAAGAACAAATTCGTCAGTTAACAGGTATGCGTGGATTAATGGCGAAACCTAAAAAATCTACTTCAAGTGGAGGTGAAATTATTGAAAATCCAATTTTATCTAACTTTAAAGAAGGTTTATCCATTTTAGAATATTTTATTTCTACTCACGGTGCTCGTAAAGGGTTAGCAGATACTGCTTTAAAAACTGCGGATGCTGGTTATTTAACTAGACGTTTAGTAGATGTTTCACAAGATGTTATTGTTAATGAACATGATTGCGGTACATTAAGAGGTTTAACAGTAAAACCATTAATGAAAAATGATGAAATTGTTGAGTCATTAAGCGATAGAATTGTTGGACGTGTTTCATTACACGATATTACAGATTTAAAAACTGGTGAATTAATTGTTGCTTCAGGAGATGAAATTAACGATGAAATTTCTAAAGAAGTAGAAGAAGCAGGTATTGATAGTGTTGAAGTTAGATCGGCATTAACTTGTGAGGCAAAAAGAGGAATTTGTGCTAAATGTTATGGCCATAGCTTGTCTAACAGAAAAATGGTTCAAATTGGTGAAGCAGTTGGTGTTGTAGCAGCACAATCTATTGGAGAGCCAGGTACACAGTTAACATTACGTACATTCCACGTTGGTGGGGTAGCAGGTAATATTTCTGAAGATAATAGTTTAATTAGTAAATTTGCTGGTAAAGCTGTTATTGATGAATTAAGAACAGTTAAAGGTCAAGATAGTGACGGAAATGATGTTGATATTGTAATTTCAAGAACTTCAGAAATTAAAATGACCGATGAAAAAACAGGAGTTGTTTTAAGTGTTCATAATATTCCTTATGGATCTTCAATTTTTGTTAAAGACGGTCAAAAGCTTAAAAAGAATACCACAATTTGTAAATGGGATCCATTTAATGGAGTTATTGTTTCTGAATTTGCTGGTACTATTCAATTTGAAAATATAGATAAAGGAATTAATTATCTTGCTGAAATTGATGAACAAACAGGTTTCCAAGAAAAAGTAATTATTGAATCTAAAAACAAAAAAGTTGTACCAACTTTATTAGTTAAAGATGATAATGATAATGTTATTAGATCTTATAACTTGCCAGTTGGCGCTCACTTAATTGTTGAAGATGGTGAAAAAATTGTAACTGGTAAAATAATTGTTAAAATTCCAAGAAAATCTGGTAAAGCAGGGGATATTACAGGAGGTTTACCTAGAGTAACAGAATTATTTGAAGCTCGTAATCCATCTAACCCAGCAGTAGTTGCAGCAATTGACGGCGTTGTTTCCTTTGGAAAAATTAAACGTGGTAACCGTGAAATAATTGTAGAATCAAAACTTGGAGAAATTAAAAAGTACTTGGTTAAATTATCTAATCAAATCTTGGTTCAAGAAAATGATTTTATAAAAGCAGGAATGCCACTTTCAGAAGGTTCTATTACGCCAAATGATATATTAAATATTGAAGGTCCGAGTGCAGTACAACAGTATATTGTAAATGAAATTCAAGAAGTTTATCGTCTACAAGGTGTAAAAATTAATGATAAACACTTTGAAGTTGTGGTTCGTCAAATGATGCGTAAGGTTAAAATTATTGATTCTGGAGATACTTTATTCTTAGAAAATCAATTAGTTCATAAAAATGACTTTATTACGGAAAATGATGAAATTTTCGGAAAAAAAGTAGTTGAAATAGCTGGAGATTCTGAAAATTTAAAAGAAGGTCAAATAGTTACTGCTAGACAATTAAGAGATGAAAATTCTATTTTGCGTAGAGAAGATAAAAACTTAGTAGAAGCGCGTGATGCAAAACCTGCAACTGCTGAGCAAATCTTGCAAGGAATTACAAGAGCTTCATTACAAACTAAATCATTTATATCAGCAGCATCTTTCCAAGAAACTACTAAAGTATTGAACGAAGCCGCTGTTAATGGTAAGGTGGATACTTTACAAGGATTGAAAGAAAATGTAATTGTTGGTAAACGAATTCCTGCAGGTACTGGAATGAGAATATATGACAATATGATTGTAGGTTCTAAAGAAGAAATGGAATCAAATAATTTATAGATTATGAGTGATCAAAAAACTAATAAAGAAGGACAAATAAATATTGAGTTAGATAAAGATATTGCTGAAGGAACTTATTCTAATTTGGCAATTATAAATCATTCAGTATCCGAATTTATAGTCGATTTTATAAGTGTAATGCCAGGGCAACCAAAGGCAAAAGTAAAATCGAGAATAATTTTAACGCCTCAACATGCTAAAAGATTAGTTAAAGCTTTAGCAGATAATGTTAGTAGATTTGAAGAAGCTCATGGAGAAATAAAAGATTATGAACAACCTCCAATTCCAATGAATTTTGGACCCACAGGTAAAGCATAAATTATTATAAAAACCGAACAATTATTGTTCGGTTTTTTTTTGTTAAAAAAGCACTAAATATCTAGAATTGATTAGCTTTGCGCCTTACTAAAAAATGAATATAAATAATGAAGGGACTATATATTTTTTTAGGAATTTTAATCCTAACTACAAATGCAATTTTTTCGCAAAATGATACCATTAAATTAAAAGAAGTTAATGTATCTACGAATAGAATAAGTTTACCATTTAGCAAAACATCTAAAACTATAAAATATATTTCACGAGATGAAATTAATAATGCAACAGCAACTAATTTAACGGATTTATTGCAACAGGTTGCAGGAGTTGATGTTAGAAGACGAGGTGTTGATGGAATGCAATCAGATTTATATATTAGAGGTGGAAATTTTGATCAGATTTTAATTTTAATTGATGGTGTTAAAATGGATGATGTGCAAACTGGACATCATAGCATGAACGCAATGTTGCCTTTAGATAATATTGAAAGAATTGAAATTATTAAAGGTCCAGCAGCTCGTGTGTTTGGGCAAAATGCTTTTACCGGAGCAATAAATATTATCACAAAAAAAATAAATCAAAATGCTTTAAAATTAAATGTGAATTATGGCTCTTATCAAAACAAAAAAGGATTAGCAGCCATAAGTCAAAAATATGAAAATAGTGATTTATACGCCTCTATTGGTTACCAAAAATCCGATGGTTATCGTTACAATACAGATTTTGAAAATGTAAATTCATTTTTAAAAACATCGATTAAAAACTATAAATTAATTGCTTCTTTTGCACAACGTAAATTTGGAGCTAATGGATTTTATGCAAGCCCGGCATATATCGATCAATATGAAGAAACTCAAACTAATTTGGTTGCCATCTCTTCAAAATATAAAACTTCAACAGGTGTAATTAAACCTAGAATTTATTGGAAAAGAAATCAAGATATGTATTTATTTATAAGAAATAATCCTTCCTATTATCGTAATTTACATATTTCAAATAAAATGGGTGCAGAAACTAACATAGTTTTAAATTCAACTTTAGGTAAAACAGGAATTGGCGTGGATGTTTCTAGAACCTTTTTAGTGAGTAATAATTTAGGAAATCATAACAGAACTGTAATAACTGGGTTTTTAGAACAACGTTTTGAAATGAATAAACTTGATATAACTCCTGGAATTGCGGTTAGTTATTATTCTGATTTTAATACGAATGCTTTTCCTGGTTTAGCAGTTGGTTACAGAATTTCTGACAAGGTTAAAGTATATGGAAACATTGGTTATACTTATAGAGTTCCTACATTTACCGATATGTTTTATGTTGGTCCAACAACTCAAGGAAATGCTGATTTAAAACCTGAATCTGCCTTGTCTGAAGAAATAGGATTGAATTTTACTACCCAAAACTTTCGCTTTAATTTAGCTTTATTTAATAGAAATTCTGATAATTTAATTGATTGGACAAAACAGAATGAAGTAGATAAGTGGCAAACTAAAAACTTTAGTAAAGTTATTACACAAGGTTTTGAAACTACTATTAACTATCACTTTAAAATTAATAATTATAACCAAATTTTACAGTTAGGTTATAACTATATTAATGATGATATAAAAGATGTAAACGTTGCATTTACAAGATACTCCTTAAACAGTTTAAAACATCAATTTACTACAAGTTTAAGTACAGAATTTTTTAAAGGAATTCGTCAAAATATTGCATTTAGATATGTAGAAAGAACAGATGGAACAAGTTATAATGTGTTAGATGCTAAAATGTTAGCCTTATTGTCAACTAAGTTTGAATTATCGTTAAATGCAAATAATATCTTTAATTCAATTTATACAGAAACTAATTTGGTACCAATGCCAAAAGGGAATGTAATGGTTGGATTTAAATATAGAATTTATTAGAAAAATAAATGGTGTATATTTAGAGCTTTTATAAATTATGGAAACTAAAATAACATCATTTAAAGAATTTTATCCTTTTTATTTATCGCAGCATGCAAATAAAACCTGTCGTTTATTACATGTAATTGGAACAACAGTTGTTATGGCTTTGACCTTAACTAGTAT
>DGOU01000261.1:26263-40889 GCA_002390165.1 Lutibacter sp. UBA4458 | reverse complement strand
TACTAAAGATAAAATATTGTAATGGAGGTCTTTTAATACCGACAAAGTTTTAAAATAATCGGTTAATTATGATAATGAGAATTGCTTTACTTACTCTTTTTCAATTTTTATTTGTTGGAAAAGTAACTTCACAAATTAATACAGAACATTTAAAAATAGGAGATTTAGCCCCTAAAATTGTCGGAATTGATCAATTTGGAAATGAAATTAATTCGGATAAAATTTTAGAGAAAGATAAAATTTTATTAATTTTTTATCGGGGTAATTGGTGCCCTTATTGTAATAAACATTTAAAAAGTTTAGAAGAAAATTTGCAAAAATTAGAAGCTAAAAATATTAAAGTTTTGTTAGTAACGCCTGAAAAAGTGGATAAAATTAAAGAAACTTCAAATAAATTTGATAATAGTTTCTCTATAATTCATGATGAAAAGGATGAAATAATGAACAATTACAAAGTTGCTTTTAATGTAACTAAAGAAAATGTTCCTAAATATTTTGAGTTTACACTTAATAAAGTGCAGGAGTATAACAAAAAAGAAAATTTAGTTTTGCCTGTGCCAGCTACATATTTAATAGGTAACGACAAAAAGATTAAATATGTTCAATACGATCCGGATTATAAAAACAGATCTAAATTTGAAGACATTTTAGCAATATTAAATTAATTTAAATGTTAAAATCTTTAAGATTATTTAAAATAAGGCTTTAAATTTTAACATAAATTTCAAATTTCATCCAATTCAAGTTAATTAAATGCTAAATGCCGTAAAAATTATTTAGTTAGAAGTTTTTGTTTATATCTTTGATGTGTAAATAAAAATATTAGCTACTTAGTAAATAGTAAATATAAATTTTCATAAAATTTGTTTGAATAAAAAAGCGGTAATTTGATTATCGCTTTTTTAATTTAATATTTCTTCTATATCAATAATAGTATTTTGTAAAAAAGATACCGTTTTATTTATTTCAGTACTTAGTACAATATCATTTTCAACAAATTTCACTTCACTTCTATATGCTTGTAAAAACGCTTCTAAAAATGGAGAAGTTTTTAATGGCAATCTAAAATAAAGCCCTTGTGAAGCATTTAACAACTCAATAGACAAAATAGTTTCTAAATTATCTACAATTTTTTTTGCTTTGGTAGCTCCATTTGCTCCCATACTTACGTGATCTTCTTGTCCATTACTAGAAACAATGGAATCAATAGAGGACGGAGTAGCATATTGTTTATTTTGGCTTACAATACTTGCTGCGGTGTATTGAGGAATCATAAAACCACTGTTTAAACCAGGATTTTTTACTAAAAATGGAGGTAAATTTCGAAGGCCAGAAACTAATTGAAATATTCTTCTTTCTGAAATACTTCCTAATTCTGCCATTGCAATACTTAAAAAATCAAAGGCTAATGCAAGCGGTTGTCCGTGAAAATTTCCGCCAGATATTATTTCATCTGCATCTACAAAAATATTTGGATTATCGGTAACCGCATTTATTTCGGTTAAAAACACTTTTTTACAATAGTTTAAAGCATCTTTACTTGCGCCATGAACTTGAGGAATACATCTAAAAGAGTATGGATCCTGAACATGTGCTTTTGGTTGATTAATTAATTCGCTATCTGTTAAAAAACCTTTTATTTGTTGTGCGGTTTTAATTTGTCCGTTATGAGGGCGTATAAAGTGAATTAATTCATTAAAAGGTTCAATTCTTCCGTCAAAAGCCTCCAAAGATAAACTTCCAATTAAATCCGCTAAATAAGACAATTTAAAACCTTTTAGAATTAAATGAGAACCATAAGCAGTCATAAATTGAGTACCATTTAGCAATGCTAATCCTTCTTTAGATTTTAATTCAATTTTTTCCCAATTAAATTCTTTCAAAAGGGCTTCGCCAGAAATAACTTGATTGTTATAATATACTTCTCCTTTACCAATTAACGGTAATGCTAAGTGTGCCAGTGGTGCTAAATCTCCGGAAGCACCTAAAGATCCTTGTGTATAAACAACAGGTAAAATGTCATTATTAAAAAACTCAATTAAGCGTTCAACCGTTTTAAGTTGTACTCCTGAATGGCCGTAACTTAAAGATTGAATTTTTAGAAATAACATCAGTTTAATAATGTTTTTAGGAACTTTATCTCCAGTGCCACAAGCGTGACTCATTACTAAGTTTTCTTGAAGTTTAGTTAAATTAGATGCACTTATTTTTACATCACATAATGAACCAAACCCAGTGTTTATTCCATAAATTGGAGCAGAATCTTGTTTTATTTTTTTATCTAAATACGTGCGACATTTATTGATTTTTGCAATGGAATCTTGTGAAAGTTTAAGTTTCTTTTCAGTGAAGATTATATCATTTAAAATTTCGAAAGTAACTAAATTTGAATCTATAAAATGTGTGTGTTTCATCTGTAAAATTTGATTCCCCAAAATTCCATAAACATATTAGAATATGCAAATTATTTGTTAAAGTAATATGAACATTATTTTTTTAATTTTTATAGATTATCTTTGAAAAAATTTATTCAAATCAATTGAAAATTATGAAAAAAATATGGATGATTATTGCAGTTATTTCAATAATATCATGTAAAAATGATGTAAAAAAAGATTATGCAGTAATTTCAGGTAAAATTACAAACCAAGGAATTAATGAATTTTCATTAAATGGTAAGGATGGATTTAAAAAAACCATCAAAATAAGCTATGATGGTAGTTTCTTAGACACCTTAAAAGTGGCAGAAGGAAACTATTTGTTTTATGATGGAGAAAATAGAATTCCTTTATATATAAAAAATGGGGCAAATTTAATTGTTAATTATAATTCTTCAGATTTTCAGAAAACCTATAAAATATCTGGTTTTGGATCTGAAATTTCACAATATTTATTTAATAAAGGCTCTAAAGAATCTGAAATTAAAGGAGAAGGTACGAAAGTATATACTTTAGATGAGGGTGAGTATAAAACTGTTTTTCAAAAAATAAAAGAGGAAACTACTGAAATGATTTCTTCTGCTAATGGTATTTCTGAAGATTTTAAGGCAAAAGAAAAAAAGAATATTCAGTTTGCTTATTTAAATGCCATTAATCGTTATCAAAGATATCATGCACACTATTCAAAATTACCAGATTTTGAAGTATCGGAACATTTTTTAGATGAGTTACAAAATGTTAATTATACCGATGAAGCTTCTTTTAATTTTTCAAACGAATATAGAAAGTTAGTAACTAATTTTTATGAAGATAATGCTTCCAAATTAGCAGAAAAGGATACTTTAGGTGAATTTATAGCTTTTTTAAAAGTTACAAGTGAAATTCCATCGGAAATTATAAAAAATAAATTGCTTTTTAACAATGCAAAATATGCAATTACTTACACAGAAAATTTAGAAGAATACTATAAAACTTTTATGGAAGCTTCTACTAATAAAAAGCAAAAAGAAGAAATTACTAAAAGTTATAATAAACTAAAAACTGTTGCTAAAGGAGAACCTTCACCAAAATTTAATAACTATGAGAATTTTGCAGGTGGAACAACTTCATTAGACGATTTAAAAGGAAAATATGTTTATATAGATGTTTGGGCAACTTGGTGTGGACCTTGTAAAGCTGAAATTCCTTCTTTGAAAAGAATTGAGAAAAAATATCATAATAAGAATATTAGTTTTGTTAGCATTTCAGTAGATCGAAAAAAGGACCATGATAAGTGGTTAAAAATGGTAAAAGATAAAGATTTGAAAGGCTTTCAATTATTTGCCGATAAGGATTGGAATTCTAATTTTGTAAAAGAGTACTTAATTTTAGGAATTCCTAGATTTATTTTAATTGATCCTAAAGGGAATATTGTTAATTCAAATGCACCTAGACCTTCAGATAAAACCAAATTAGAAGATTTATTTAAAAATTTAAAAATATAATAAAGTAATAAAAATGAGAAAACTTATTTGGCTTTTAGCCGTAATAACCATAGTGTCATGTAACACTAAAAGTAAAGATTTTGTAACTATTAAAGGAACTTTAAAAACTCCTAATGTTTCTAAAATAACCATTCAAGGTAAAAATGTTTTAAAAGAAATTAAAGTAAATAAAGATGGAACATTTTCAGATACTTTAAGTGTAATTAAAGGAATTCATTTAATTTCAGTTAATAATGCGGAAAAAGAAACTGTTTTTTTAGATAATGGATACGATTTAAATTTGAATTTTAAAGGAGAAAAATTCTCTGATGGAATTGATTATTCTGGTAAAGGTTCTGAAACAAATAATTATTTAACTAAAAAGAAATCCTTTTTTATGGGAGATTTTGGTAATCCTAAATCCTATTTTAAATTAGATAAAGAAGCTTTTGATGCTAGAATTGCTGATGCGTATGCCAAATTGGAATCTTATAAAACAAATGAGAAAAATGTAGATTCTTTAATTGTACAAATGGATACTAGAAATGATCAAATGTTTTTTGATTATATAAAAACGAATTATTCAAAAATTCATGCAAGTATGGTAAAGGTAGCTGAGGGGAAAGATTCTCCAGTATTTGATAATTATGAAAACTATGATGGTTCAAAAACTTCTTTAAAAAATTTAAGAGGAAAATATGTTTTTATAGATGTTTGGGCAACTTGGTGCGCACCTTGTAAAGCTGAAATACCATTTTTAAAATCCTTAGAAAAAGAATTTGAAGGGAAAAAAATTCAGTTTGTAAGTATTTCAGTAGATAAACAAAATGCACATGATTCTTGGAAAAAAATGATAAAAGAAAAAGGAATGAGTGGTATTCAATTATTTGCCGATAATAATTTTGAATCTAAATTTATTAGAGATTACGGTATTAATTCTATTCCTAGATTCATTTTAATAGATCCAAATGGCAAAATTGTAGATGCAGATGCTATACGTCCATCAAACCCTGGTATTAAAGACTTTTTAAATAAATTGAATTTATAAATTAAAAGATTTTTTATTTTTAAAACTAAAGCGGTTAAATTTTAAAATTTAACCGCTTTTTTTAATCTTCTTGTTTCTCTGTTTTCTCTGTATCTATAAGTTTTATTTTTTCAAATAAGCTAACATATGCATCTGGCAAATAATCTAAAATATTACTTGCGGTAAAAGTTTCATAACCCATTTCTAAACTTGCAATATCGGCAGTTAACCCATGTAAATAAACTCCAAAAATAGCAGCTTGTAAAGGCGTATAATTTTGGGCTATTAATCCAGTAATAATTCCGGTTAAAACATCGCCACTGCCAGCGGTAGCCAAAGCAGGATTACCTGTAGCATTAAAATAAGTAGTTTCTTCTGTTACAATAGCGGTAATAGCATCTTTTAATACTAAAACACAATGGTGTATTTTAGTGAACTCTTGAGCTTTAGATAATTTATCATAGTCATTTTTCCATTTTCCAATAAGCCGTTCAAGTTCTTTTGGATGCGGAGTTAATACTGTGTTTTTTGGTAAAAAATGCAATAAATCTTTGTCTTTTGATATCAAATTAATAGCGTCAGCGTCTATTACCAAAGGCAATTTATTTTCTTTAATAAAACCTTCAAATCCTTTTGCTGTTTTTTCAGCAGTTCCCATTCCAGGACCAATACCAATAACGGTTGCTTTTGTTTTAAAATTGAAATAAGCCAAAACATCATCTGTATCTACTTCGGCCATAACCTCTGGAATAGAAGTTTGAATAATTTGATAACCGCATTTTGGAAGGTATGCAGAAACTAATCCACTTCCAATTTTTAAAGCGGCTTTTGATGCTAAAGTAATTGCTCCAATTTTACCAAAACTTCCGCCAATTAATAAAGCATGTCCAAAATTACCTTTATGATCCCACTTTTTTCTGAATTTATAAATAGGTAATACATCATCTTTAGTTACATAATTATAGTTTGGATGTAGGCTTTCTACAAAATCTTCATCTAACCCAATATCAATAATTTCCCATGATTCTACAAAATCTTTATTTTCAGATAATAAAAAAGCAAGTTTTGGGTATTGAAAAGTAAGAATATGATTCGCTTTTAAAACATGGTTCTGGTTTTCTACAGTTTTATTACTGTATAGCCCAGAAGGCAAATCAATTGCAAGAGTAAAAGCTTGTTTTTTATTAAGATATTGAATTAATTTTTTAGTAAATCCTTCAGGTGATCTAGATAATCCGTGACCAAAAATAGCGTCAATAACAAGGTCATTTTCGTTAATTTCTGGAAATTCATTTTCGCTTGAAATTACTTCTGGCCAATCTCCAAGGTCTTTAACTCGTTCATAATTAATTAGAAAATTTTCGCTTCGCTTGTTGCTAAAATTAACAATATAACTAGTTACGTTATAGTTATTTTCCATTAAATATCTGGTAATTACTAGTCCATCTCCACCATTATTACCAATACCACAAAATACATGAATTTTAGTATCATCAGGTTTTATATGACTATGTAACCATTGAAAGCAAAGATTTGCAGCGCGTTCCATTAATTCTATAGAAGTAATGTTTGTTTTTTTTAGAGTTGCTTTGTCGGCTTGCGCCATTTGTTTGGAAGAAAGTATATACATAGCATTAAAATTAATAAAAAAAGGCTCATAAAGAGCCTAATATTTTTAATATTTTAAAAAACAGTTAATCTTTAAAAACACCCATATTTAGGTATTTTTCCATTCGTTTTTCTACCAATTCTTCAGTAGATAATTTTTTTAATTCCTTATAAGTGTTTACAATTGTTTTTTCAACTTCTTTAAAAGCAGTTTCTCTATCATGATGAGCGCCACCTAGAGGCTCGCTAATAATAGCATCAATTAATTTTTGCTTTTTCATATCTTCAGCGGTTAATTTTAATGCTTCAGCTGCTTGTTCTTTATATTCCCAGCTTCTCCATAAAATAGAAGAACAAGATTCAGGCGAAATAACAGAATACCAAGTATTTTCCATCATATAAACTTTATCTCCAACACCAATTCCTAAAGCACCACCAGAAGCTCCTTCACCAATAACAATGGTAATAATAGGCGTTTTTAAGCGAGTCATTTCTAATATATTTCTAGCAATTGCTTCTCCTTGTCCGCGTTCTTCAGCTTCTAAACCAGGATATGCGCCAGGTGTATCTAATAAAGTAACCACTGGAATACCAAATTTTTCAGCCATTTTCATTAATCGAAGGGCTTTTCTATAACCTTCAGGATTAGACATTCCAAAATTTCTATATTGTCGTGTTTTTGTATTAAATCCTTTTTGTTGCCCAATAAACATATACGACTGGTTTCCAATTTTTCCTAAACCGCCTATCATTGCTTTGTCATCTTTAACAGTTCTATCTCCATGTAATTCCATAAAAGTATTGCCAGTCATAGCACAAATATAATCGAGTGTATAAGGTCTGTTAGGATGGCGAGATAGCTGAACTCTTTGCCAAGCGGTTAAATTTTTGTATATATCTTTTTTTGTTTTTATTAGTTTTTTTTCAATGTTTTTACAAGTTTCAGTCACATCAACATGACTTTCTTTTCCAATAAGTTCACACTTTTCTAATTGTTCTTCAAGTTCTTTTATTGGTAATTCAAAATCTAAATATTCCATATTTTTTGTTTAGAAATAGTTACAAATATACTAACTTATCTTAATAAGGTAATACAGGTTTTCGGTTTTTTATTAATCCGTTTATTAAAACAGTAATTAAAATTATTACTGCGCCAATATAAAATTGTGGGCTCATTTTTTCTTCTTCTCCAAAAATTATCATGGCTAAAATTATTCCATAAACTGGTTCTAAATTTATAGTTAGCATTACGGTATAAGGAGTTAAATGCTCCATTATTTTAACGGAAACTATAAATGCATAGGCAGTACAAATACTACTTAATATTAGTAAGTAAACTAAATCAGAAGCTGTTAATGAAAATTCTTTAAATGTAAAACCGGTGGTTACTAAAATGTAAAAAGTAATAAATAACACTCCAAAAAATAATTGATAAAAAGATAGAACTCCTGCTCGATATTGTTTGATATACAACCCATTTAAAACCGTAAAAAGTGCAGATAAAAAAGAAGCTGTTAATCCATAAATAATTCCTAAAGTATATTTTGTTTCTACATTAAATATAATATATAAACCAAAAATTATAATAATACCAAAAAGAAATTCAAGTGGGTTAAGTCTTCTTTTAAAAAATAAAGGTTCAATTAATGAAGTAAAAAAAGCTCCAGTACTCATAGAAACTAATGCAACAGAAACATTAGAAACTTTTATTGCTGAAAAAAAGAAAATCCAATGAAGTGCAATTATAATTCCGCTAATTAAAAATTTAATTAATCCTTTTTTATCGACTATGAGCGATTTTTTTTTAAGTACAAAATAAAGAAATACAAATAGTACTGCAAAAAGCATGCGATACCAAACTAAAGGAATTGCACTAAGATGAATTAGCGCTCCTAAAATCGCGGTAAATCCCCAAATAAATACAAGGAAATGTAGGTGTAAATAATTTTTTAATTTAGTTTTTGGCATTTTTAAGATATAAAAATAGAGCTATTGCTCCAAATATTAAATTTGGTAACCAAACCATAAATAATGGATTAGCATCAGCTCCAGCACCTAATACTTCTCCTATTTTTAAAAAGAAAACATACATAAACATTAAAGAAATACCCATGGCAAGGTTTACTCCCATTCCTCCTCTTTTTTTTCGGGAAGATAAGGCTACTGCAATAAAAGTTAAAATATACGATGCTATTGGTAAACTTGTACGTTTATATAATTCAACTTTGTAAGTGTTTAAATTACTAATTCCTCTTTGTTTAGAAAGCGTAATAAATTCCTTTAATTTTATAGAATTCATATCTTTTGCCATATAGGCAACATTTACTAAATCTTTTGGAGAAAAATTAAAAGTTGTATCTAATCTAGATCCAGCTATAACACTGTCTCTGTTTTTTAAAATAAATCTTTTTTTATAGTTAATTAATTTAAAGGTACTGTCCTTTTTATTATAATGAATGTTATCAGAATATAGTTTATACTTTAAATAAATGCCATTGTATTTTTCATACGTAAAGTTATATCCAATATTTCTATCTACGGTAAAACTTTTAAAGAAAACATAATCGTTTGGTCCTAATTGTAAATTTAAATTGGTTAAATAATTGGCATCTATTTTTTTTCGTGTTAAGTAATCTTTACTAAACTTATCAAAAATTTTATTACTTTTTGGTACCACAAAATGGTTCATTAATAAAGCAAAAATGGTAATTAAAGTAGCGCCAATAAAGTAAGGTTTTAAAAATCTAGTAAACGATATTTTAGCAGAATGGATTGCTATAATTTCGGTGTTACCAGCTAATTTGGAAGTAAAAAATATTACTGCAATAAATAGCGCTAAAGGCATAAAAGTATTGCCATAAATTATAATAAAATTCACATAGTAGTCTCGTATAATTTCTGTAATAGTTAAATCGGCATTTCGTAAAAAACGATCTACTTTTTCAGAAACATCAATAGCTATGGCAATAGGTAATAATAATGCCATTACCAACAGAAACGAACTTAAAAAGTTTTTTAATATGTATTTGTCAATTATTTTCAAAAGTTATACTTCTACAGCTATTTAATTTATAAAAGCTATTATAATCTTTTATCCATTTGCGAAATCATTTTCTTTTTCCACTCCATAAAATCTCCTGCTAATATATGTTTTCTCGCATTACGAACCAACCATAAATAAAACCCTAAATTATGAATAGATGCAATTTGTTTTCCTAACAATTCGCGTGAAGCAAATAAGTGTCGTAAATATGCTTTTGAATATGTGGTATCTACATAAGTAATATTCATCTCATCAATAGGAGAAAAATCATTTTCCCATTTTTTATTTTTGATGTTTATGGTTCCGTGAGCGGTAAATAACATACCATTTCTAGCATTTCTAGTTGGCATAACACAATCAAACATATCAACCCCCAAAGCAATATTTTCTAAAATATTTATTGGAGTACCAACACCCATTAAATACCTAGGTTTGTCTTTTGGTAAAATATCGGTAACCACATCGGTAATTTCATACATTTTATCTGCTGGTTCACCTACGGATAAGCCTCCAATGGCATTGCCATCAGCACCTACGGAAGCAATAAATTCGGCAGATTGTTTTCTTAAATCTTTGTAAGTACTACCTTGAACTATTGGAAATAAAGCTTGAGAATAACCATATTTTTCGGGCGTTTTTTCTAAATGAGATACACAGCGTTTTAACCATCTATGCGTTAAATGCATAGAACGTTTTGCATAATTATAATCGCAAGGATAAGGAGTGCACTCATCAAATGCCATAATAATATCTGCACCTATGGATCGTTGAATTTCCATAACTTTTTCGGGTGTAAAAACATGATAGGAGCCATCAATATGGCTCTTGAATTTAACCCCTTCTTCTTGAATTTTTCTTCTTGCAGATAAAGAATATACTTGGTAGCCGCCACTATCGGTTAAAATGTTTCTGTCCCAATTCATAAATTTGTGTAATCCACCAGCTTGTTCTAAAATGGAAGTGGTAGGACGTAAATATAAATGATAGGTGTTTCCTAAAATTATATCAGGATTAATTTCATTTTTTAACTCGGTTTGATGAACTCCTTTTACAGTGCCAACAGTACCAACAGGCATAAAAATTGGCGTTTCAATTTTGCCGTGATCGGTAGTTATAATTCCTGCTCTAGCTTTGCTTTGAGCATCGGTTTTTTTTAATTCAAAATGCATAGTCGGCAAAGATACAGAATAGGTTTTGTTTGAAACAAATAATTAAATATTTAAGTTCTTTTTTTTCTATGATACTTAGATTTTGGGCTTCTTTTAAAAGTAGATTTCTTTTTTCTACTATCTTTAGATGCTTCTTCGGTTTTAGAGGAAGTAGCAATCATATTATTTATTTGTTGCATTTCTTCACTGGTTAATTCACGCCAATCACCAATTTTTAATTTTCCTAAATTCACATTCATAATACGCGTGCGTTTTAGTTTGGTAACGTTATAACTTAAATATTCACACATTCTTCTAATTTGTCTGTTTAAACCTTGAGTTAAAACAATTTTAAAAGTGTTTTTAGAGAGTTGTTCTACAAAACATTTTTTTGTAGTGGTTCCTAAAACGGGAATTCCATTACTCATTTTATTAATAAAACTATCCGTAATTTGTTTATCTACCGTTACAATATATTCCTTTTGGTGATTATTGCCAGCTCGTAAAATTTTATTTACAATATCACCATCATTAGTTAAAAAAATTAGTCCTTCTGATGGTTTATCTAATCTTCCAATAGGAAACAATCGTTCAGGATGATTTATAAAGTTTATAATGTTGTTTCGTTCTTTGGAATCGGTGGTACATACTATTCCAATAGGTTTATTAAAAGCAATGTATAAAGTTTTGGGTTTAGGTTGTAGAAGTCTTCCATCAATTCTAACTTCATCGCCATCAAAAACGCGATTACCTAATTGCGTTGGTTTTTTATTAATGGTTACTTGTCCATTAATAATCAATTTTTCGGCTTCTCTTCTTGAACAAATTCCTGTACTACTTATGAATTTATTCAGATTTATTGAGTTTTTGTTTTTGTTTACCACAAAATAATATTTAAAAACACGAAGTTACTAATAAATCAATAATTAATAATAGAATATCTTCCTTTAATAATAAGGATATTGATAGATAATATAGCTATATTTACACCTTAAATATCTTAATTCTTCACTACTATTTTTATAAATTAAGATATCAATATTAAAACACTAATAAAACACATTTATGTCAGATATCGCAATTAGAGATAGCAAAAATCCTTTGTTATCGCCTAAAGATTTGCAACCTAGTAATCAAAATATGATTATTGAATGTTTACTTAATCCTGGAGTTTTTGAATTTGATGGAAAAACCTGGTTATTAATACGAGTTGCAGAGCGTACAGTTCAAAAAGATGGAATTTTATCCGTACCAATTTACAATGAAAAAGGCCAAGTTGAAATTATAGACTTTGATAAAAATGATCCTAAATTAAATGATGAGGATAGTAGAGTAATTAATTACGATAGCGTTGATTATCTTACTACAATATCACATTTGAGGTTAGTTTATAGTGATGATGGAACTAATTTTAAAGAATCCCCAGAATATCCTTCACTTTTTGGAGAAGGCGAATATGAATCTTATGGTATTGAAGATTGCCGCGTAGCAAAAATTGAAGATACCTATTATCTTACTTACACCATGGTTTCAGCTAATGGTGTTGGTGTTGGGCTAAGAACAACTAAAGATTGGAAACATTTTAATAAAAAAGGAATGATTTTAAGTCCTCATAATAAAGATTGTGCCATTTTTGAAGAAAGAATTAATGGAAAGTTTTATGCACTTCACAGACCTAGTAGCCCAGAATTAGGAGGTAATTATATATGGTTATCGGAATCTTTAGATGGTGTTTATTGGGGAAACCATAAATGCGTAGCAAAAACAAGAGAAGGCAAATTTGATAGTAAACGTTTAGGTGCTGGAGCTGCACCAATTAAAACAGAAAAAGGTTGGTTAGCAATTTACCACGGTGCAACCGAAGAAAACAGGTATTGTTTAGGTGCTATTTTGTTAGATTTAAATAATCCATCAATAGTTTTAGCGCGCTCAGAAGAACCACTTATGGAACCAATTGCAGCATACGAACAAACGGGTTTTTTTGGAAATGTAGTTTTTACCAATGGGCATATTGTTAAAGGAGATACTATTACTATGTATTATGGAGCTTCAGATGAGTTTGTTTGCTCCGCACAATTTTCAATAAAAGAAATATTAAAAACGTTAAAATTATAATGGGAAGTATAGCAAGAGTAGGTTTTAAAGATTTTTCAAGAAGTGCTAAAATATTGATATTTACCAATGTAATTTACGCTTTTGTGTTACCAGTAATAGATATTTTTGTAGCTTCTTATATTATGAGAAACTCACACGACCCAGCTAAAGTTATGTTTTATCAATTAGCTATTTACACAGGTATTCCTATCACCTTTTTTATCAATGGATATTTGCTTAATAAAATTAATATTAAAAGATTATTTTCCTTAGGAATGTTATTGAGTGGAGTTTCTATGGTGTTTATGATGTCATTAAAAGAAATAAATTATTATGGTTTAGTATTAGCTGGTTTAATTATGGGAATGTCATTTGGTTTGTATTGGGCAAACCGTGATTATCTTGTATTGGCAACCACAAAAGATAAAACTCGAAATTTTTATTATGGTTTAGAAACCTTTTTTTATACCATAATTTCTTCTATTGTTCCTGTTATGATTGGCTGGTATTTAATGAAAGGTCATGGAGATACTAATGAAGGAATAAACTCGAGTTATAGAGTGGTTACTGGAATAGTATTTTTGGTTACAATTTTAGCTTCCGTTGTATTTCATTTTGGAAAATATGATAAACCCAAAAGTGAAAAATTCTTGTATTTTAAATTCCATAAACTTTGGAATAAAATGCTTCAATTAGCATTGTTAAAAGGATTGGCACAAGGTTTTATTGTTACCGCACCTGCAATGTTGATGATGAAATTTTTTGAATCTGAAGGCGCATTAGGTACAGCACAATCTATTGGAGCACTTATTGCAGCATTTGTAATGCTTGTTTTAGGAAAAATATCAAAACCAAAACACCGAATAATACTTTTTAGTGTTGGGCTTATATTCTTTTTTGTCGCTTCTTTTATTAATGGTTTACTATTTAATAAAACGGGAGTAATTTTATTTATGTTTTTACTATTAATTGCCAGACCAATGCTTGATATTGCTTATTTTCCTATTCAATTAAAAGTAATAGATGTTCTTTCAAAAATTGAAAATAGAAACGAATTTTCTTATATTTTAAATCACGAATTTGGATTGTTTGTAGGGCGTTTTATAGGAGCAGGAACATTTTTAGGACTTGCTTTTTATATTAATGCTGATATTGCTTTACGATATGCTTTATTAATTATTGGCGTACTTCAATTATTATCCATTTTAATTGCTAAACAATTATTGAGTAAACAAAAAACATTAGAAAATGAAACTAAATAGAATAATAAATGTTCTTCTGTTTACAGTTGTTTTATTTTTAACTTCCTGTAAAAATTCACATAAATTATTAAAGGCAAATCCTGTAACTCAAATTAGTTTAGCAAGAGTTGATTCTATGCCAAATTTACCAAAACCTTTTAAAATATTAGATTTTAAAAAGATTGCAAAAGGGTACGATTCTTTAGTGTACGATGCAACGCAAACTGGCAAATATTGGCCCTTAATTTGGACCGACAATTCTCGTAAAAACTACAATCAAAAAACGTTTGGGGTTTATACAGCAATGGGCGATTTAAGACAAGGTCTTCAACATAATAAAGGCATTTTTCATGAGTCGTTATCTACCATTGGTTCCGTATTAGGCGCAAGTCTTATTGGTATTAATAAATCAAATCAACATGGAAAGAATTATGTTTCTATGTTAAAAAATTATTTTAATTCGGATACGAAATGGAATATTATAATGAACAATACTTGCCCAGAAGTTGCTTTATTAGGAGGTGGTTACGGAAGAGATTGGTGGTATGATGTGTATCCAAATGT
>DGOU01000261.1:24544-26244 GCA_002390165.1 Lutibacter sp. UBA4458 | reverse complement strand
GCAGATTCTGTAATGGCGGGTAATTACAACCATTCCTATTTTAATTATGAGAAACTAGAGCCAAAAGATAACTGGATTTGTAAGCAACAAGATGTAGCTGCTGGTCACGCTTATGTATTGTATGCTGCCTATCAAAAATTTAAAGATCCAAAGTATTTAAAAGGAGCAAAATCTTCTTTAGAAGCACTTCTAAATCAAAAAGAAAATAGATTTTACGAAATATTAATGCCTTTTGGAGCTTATGTAGCGGCAAGATTAAATGCTGAACAAGGAACAAATTACGATTTTTCAAATATTTTAAATTGGACTTTTAATGGCGATTCCGTTTGCCGCAAAGGTTGGGGCGTTTTATTGGATAATTGGAATGATTACGATGTTTCTGGATTAGTTGGTAGTACCGTTGATCACGGTGGATTTGCATTTTTAATGAATACGTTTGATACGATGTGGCCACTAGTGCCAATGGTTCGTTACGATCAACGTTATGCAAATGTTATTGGAAAATGGATGCTTAATGCTGTAAATGCTTCTAAATTCTTTTATCCTTATGAAATTGCAGATAACCACCAAACCATTCCTGAACTTAAAAAATATACAAAAGGAGTAATTGCTTATGAAGGTTTAATAAAAAAAGCACACTTTAAAAAGTATGAAAAAATAGAAGCACCTGTTGCTATTGGTGATGGTCCACATTGGGTAAAAGGAAATCCAGATGTTTCTCAATTTTCGGTTTATGGAAGTGGTCATGTTGGTATTGCAGGTGCAATTGTTTCAAAAACTAATATTGAAAACATTTTACAATTAAACTTATTAGCTACGGATTTTTATAGAAATAAGGCATTTCCATCATTTTTATATTACAATCCTAATAATGAAAATAAAAAAATTACTATTAACGTTGGTGATTTTGAGGTTAAAATTTATGATGCTATTAAAAGAAAATTTATTGCCAACAACATAAAAGGAAATTTCACTTTTGAAATTGAAAAGGAAAATTCAGCAGTATTAATTAGGATTCCTGAAAAAGCAAAAATTACCATTAAAGAAGGAAAATTATATGCAAATGATGTTGTAATAGATTATCGTTATAGCCAGAAGCAAGATAAATAATGATTACATCAAAGAACCTTTGTTACTATTTTTACTCTATAAATTAGATTTAAAATGAAGAATTTTTTAAAATACTTTTTCCTATTAATAATGCTAAATTCTTGCAATTCAAAAACAGAAACAATTGCTAAAAAACAATGGTGGAAAGAAACCGTTTTTTACGAAATTTATATGCCAAGCTATAAAGATAGTAATGGTGATGGTTATAGCGATTTTAAGGGAATGACTGAAAAATTAGACTATATTAAAACTTTAGGAGTTAAAGGAATTTGGTTAACGCCATTTTTAAAATCTCCAAAAGTAGATAATGGTTACGATGTTTCTGATTATTATAAGATTGATGCAACTTATGGATCGCTTAACGATTTTAAAGGTTTTTTAAACGAAGCACATAAAAAAAATATAAAAATAATTATGGATTTGGTGGTTAACCATACTTCTACAGAACATAAGTGGTTTCAAGAATCTAAAAAATCAAAAGATAATCCATATCGAGATTATTATATCTGGAAAGATAAACCTAATAACTGGGAATCCTTTTTTGGAGGTTCAGCTTGGGAATTAGATAGCATAACCAATCAATATTATTA
>DGOU01000261.1:0-24509 GCA_002390165.1 Lutibacter sp. UBA4458 | reverse complement strand
GAAGTCCAAAAAGTATTACGCTTTTGGTTAGATTTAGGAGTAGATGGTTTTAGATTAGATGTTATTAATTTTTTAACTACCGAAGGTATTACTTTAAACAATCCAATAAACAATAAAGGAGCACAAGAACATATACACGATATAAATCAAAAAGGAGTAAAAGAAGCAATGAAAATTATACGTAAAACGGTAAATGAATATAGCAATCGTTTTATTGTAGGAGAAATAGGAAGTGATAAAATTGAGGTACTAAAACAATATCAAGGGAATGAATTATTAGATGTAGTTTTTAATTTCAACTTTGGAAGTATCAAAAAATTTTCTGCTCAAAAAATTTATGATGAAATGGTTAGTATGAATAAAAATATGTCAAACTATCCAACCTTGTTTTTTGGAAGTCATGACATGCCTCGTCTTATGAATCGTTTAGCAAATTGTAATGTTGAAAGAGCAGAAGCTTTGGCAGCATTAACGCTTACCGCTAAAGGAGTTCCGTTTATTTATTTTGGAGAAGAAATAGGAATGGAAAATCTTGTAGCAAATTCTTTTAATGAAATAAAAGATATTCAAGGACGTACTCATTATTATTTGGCTAAAAAAGAAGGGAAAACTGAAGAAGAAGCTTTAAAAATTGGAAATGAGTACAATCGTGATAAATCGCGTAGCCCAATGCAATGGAATAGCAATAAACATGCTGGATTTTCCAAAAACATACCTTGGATTAAAGTACAAAAAGATTATTTGGTCAATAATGTAGCTCTTCAAGAAAAAGATTCTAGTTCATTATTAAATGTTTATAAAATACTTATTACACTTCATAATAAAGAACCAATTTTTCAATATGGAAATTACACGGATTTATCTTTTTCTAAAAATGTAATATCATTTACGCGAGAGTATCATGGAAAGAAAATGAAGTGTGTTTTTAATTTTAGTGAAAAGCCTTTAACTATTTTGCCAGAATCTAATTACAAAATTTTGCTAGGTGATAAAATACTTAAACCGAATAAATACTTAATTTTAAAAGAGATAAAACAATAGCTTTAAATTTTATTAATAATTTGTATAAACTCAATATTTATAGAAAGCTGAGGTGTTTTTAATCACTAAAAAGTGATGTAAAAAAAGAAGCCTCACATAAAATGTAAGGCTTTTTGCGGAGAAAGAGGGATTCNNGAACCCCCGGAGGTGTGACCCTCAACAGTTTTCAAGACTGCCGCATTCGACCACTCTGCCATTTCTCCTTTAGCGTGGGCAAATATAAAACCCTTTTTTGTTTTGCTCAAACTTTTGAAGTGTTTTTTTGAAAAAATAATTAGTTAATTTTAAATTACATTTGTTAATTGATTTTTTACTATGAATATTGTCTTTGAAGCATTATTATTAATAGGAGTTGGTTTTTTTGCAGGTATTATAAATACTATGGCTGGAGGCGGATCACTTTTAACTTTACCAATTCTAATTTTTTTAGGATTACCTCCTAATATTGCTAATGGAACTAATAGAGTTGCTATTGTGGTTCAAAATATATTTACAACAGCAGGATTTAAAAGTAAAGGAGTTAAAACTTTTCCTTTTAGTATTTATGTTGGGCTATCGGCATTAGTAGGTTCTATAATTGGAGCAAAAATAGCGGTGGATATTAAAGGGGAAACTTTTAATAAAATACTTTCAGTAGTAATGCTTTTAGTAGTTGGGTATATGGTTTTTAGTTCNNTAAGTATATTTTTATTCTTTTTTGTAGGTATTTATGGTGGGTTTATTCAGGCAGGTGTTGGTTTTATTATGCTTTTTGTGTTAACTTCAGTTAATAATTTTTCATTAGTAAAAAGTAATGCAATTAAGGTAACGGTTGCTTTAATTTATACCGTTGCAGCTGTGCTTATTTTTGCTTTAAATGATAAAATTAATTGGCAAGTTGGTTTTGAATTAGCAATTGGTAATGCAATTGGAGGTTGGTTTGCAAGTAGATTGTCTGTTAAAAAAGGAGATGGTTTTGTGAAAAAGTTTTTAATTGTAGCTGTAGTTGTTTTAGCAATTAAACTTTGGTTTTACTAACCAAATTCTTTTACATTTGTGAAATAAATTATAATTATGGCTAATACCTTTGGAAAATTATTTACGTTAACAACATTTGGAGAATCTCATGGAGAGGCTATTGGAGGTATTATTGATGGTTGCCCTGCAGGAATAAAATTAAATTTAGATGAAATTCAAAAGGAATTGAACAGACGAAAACCTGGGCAATCTAAAATTGTAACGCAACGTAAAGAACCAGATGAAGTACAATTTTTATCTGGTATTTTTGAAGGAAAAACAACAGGAACTTCCATAGGTTTTATTATTAAAAATATACACCAACGTTCTAATGATTATACTCATATAAAAGACACTTATCGTCCTTCACATGCAGATTATACATACGATAAAAAATACGGAAATAGAGATTACCGAGGTGGAGGAAGAACTTCTGCACGTGAAACAGCAAACTGGGTAGTAGGTGGGGCTGTTGCTAAACAAGTTATTTCTTCCATAAAAATTAATGCGTTTACTTCTTCCGTAGGAGATATTTTTATGGAAAAACCATATCAAGATATAGATTTTAATAAAATTGAAAATAATATAGTGCGTTGTCCTGATGAAGATTCTGCTGAAAAAATGATTGCACGAATTGATGAAATTAAAAAACAAGGCGATACTATTGGCGGTACGGTTACTTGTGTAATTCAAAATGTACCTGTTGGATTAGGAGAACCTATTTTTGATAAATTACATGCGCAATTAGGAAAAGCAATGCTTTCTATAAATGCAGTAAAAGGTTTTGAATATGGTAGTGGATTTTGCGGTGCAAAAATGAAAGGTAGTGAGCATAATGATATATTTGATGAAGATGGAACTACAAAAACTAATCTTTCTGGTGGTATTCAAGGAGGGATAAGTAACGGAATGGATATTTATTTTCGGGTAGCTTTTAAACCTGTGGCAACTATTATGCAAAAACAACAAACCATTAATAAAGATGGAAAGAAAGTCGTAATGCAAGGAAAAGGACGTCACGATCCTTGTGTAGTGCCAAGAGCAGTGCCAATTGTAGAAGCTATGGCTGCGATGGTTTTAGCCGATTTTATGTTGTTATATAAATAAGTTGTTATAATTTAGGTAAATCACCGTTACCTTTGGTTGGTAAATTGCTAAACCCCATAAGGTATTCATCTACTTTTCGTGCCGCTTCTCTTCCTTCTGAAATTGCCCAAACAATTAAACTTTGTCCTCTTCTCATATCTCCAGCAGTAAATATTTTTGGAATATTGGTTTGGTATTCCGTTGCTTTATAATTACTTCTTTCATCTAATTCTAACCCAAGCTGTTTGCTTAAAGTAGCTTCCGGTCCTGTAAATCCTAATGCTAATAAAACTAATTCGCAAGGCCAAATTTTTTCAGTTCCTTTTATTTCTTTTAATTTAGGTCTTTCTCCAGATTCATATATCCATTCAACTTTGACTGTTTTTAAAGCCTTTAATATGCCGTTTTCATCTGCAATAAATTCTTTAGTTGAAATTAGCCAGTTTCTGTTACAACCTTCTTCGTGAGATGAAGTGGTTTTTAATTTTAATGGCCAAAAAGGCCAAGGAGTTGTTTCGCATCTTTCTACAGGTGGTTTAGGCATTATTTCAAAATTGGTAACTGTTTTTGCTCCTTGACGATTTGCTGTGCCAATACAGTCAGAACCTGTATCTCCACCACCAATAACGATAACATTTTTATTAGTAGCTACAATATCTTCTTCATTAAAATTAACATCAGAATTTCTTTTATTTTGTTGCTTTAAAAAAGTCATTGCTTGTACAACTCCTTTACTATTAATTCCTTGAACAGGAATGGTTCTTCGTTGTGTTGCGCCCCCGCAAAGAACAATGGCATCATAGGTGTCTAATTTTTTTATGGAATAATTTACACCAATATTAGTGTTTGTGTAAAATTTAATTCCTTCTTTTTTCAAAATTGCAATTCTTCTATCAATAATTTTTTTCTCTAATTTAAAATTTGGAATTCCATAACGTAATAATCCTCCAATAGCATCATCACGTTCAAAAACCGATACTAAGTGTCCTGCTCTATTTAATTGTTGGGCAGTTGCTAATCCTGCAGGTCCAGAGCCAATAATTGCAATAGTTTTATTGGTTCTGATTTTTGGCGGTTGAGCTTTAATCCATCCTTCTGAAAAGCCTTTTTCAACTATATATTTTTCTATTTGCTCAATGGTTATAGGTGGTTTTATAATTCCTAGAACACAAGCTTGTTCACAAGGTGCAGGACATAGTCTTCCTGTAAATTCAGGAAAATTATTGGTAGCATGTAAAATTTCTAAAGCTTTTTTCCAATTTCCTTTATGTACCATGTCATTAAAATCAGGAATTAAATTTCCTAATGGACAGCCACTATGGCAAAATGGAATTCCACAATCCATACATCTAGATCCTTGCTGTTCTATTTCTGATATTTTTAGGGGTAAATTAAATTCAAAATAATTTTTAACTCGTTCTTTTGTAGAGATAGATGCCTCATTTTTTCTTTCAATCTCCTTAAATCCTGTAATTTTTCCCATAACTAAGCCGTAGTTTTATTATTAATAATTTCAAGATTGTCTTTTCTTTGTAACGCTTTTTTATAATCAGTTGGCATTACTTTTATAAAATGAGGAAGTTTTGTTTCCCAATTATCTAAAATGCTATATGCTAATTCGCTATTGGTATATTTAAAATGATTTTTAATCAATTGTTTTAGGTTTTTATCATCTTCTTGGGTAATGGAATCAAAATCAACCATTTCCATATTGCATAATCCATTTTTAAAGTTATCTTTTTCATCATATACATAAGCAATTCCGCCACTCATTCCAGCGGCAAAATTTCTACCTGTTTTACCTAATACTACGACTATTCCACCAGTCATATATTCACAAGCATGATCTCCGACCCCTTCAACTACCGCTTTTGCACCTGAATTTCGAACGCAAAAACGTTCGCCGGCAATACCATTAATATAAGCTTCGCCATTTGTAGCGCCATAAAGAGAAACATTTCCTACAATAATATTTTCTTCAGGAGAAAATGTAGCTTTTTCTGGAGTTTTTATAATTAATTTTGCGCCAGAGAGTCCTTTGCCTAAATAATCATTTGTGTTTCCATCAACTTGTAGTGTTAAACCTTTGGTTGCAAAAGCCCCAAAACTTTGGCCGGCAGCACCTTTAAATTTAATTTTAAGTGTATCTTCAGGTAATCCGTTTTCGCCATAAATTTTAGATAATTCATTACTTAATATAGCCCCAACACTTCTATCGGTATTTTTTATTGGAAAAGTATATTCCATTTTTTCTTTTCGATAAATTGCAGGATGTGCTTTTCTAATTATTTCAAAATCTAAAGCATTTTCTAACCCGTGATCTTGTGTTTCTGTATTGTATAATGGTTTAGTAGTTTTAGGTTTATATAAAATACTATTAAGATTCAAGCCTTGAGCTTTATAATGTTCGATTGCTTTATTAGTATTTAGTTTTTGAGATTGCCCAACCATTTCATTAATGGTTCTAAACCCTAATTTAGCCATTATTTCTCTCAATTCTTTAGCAATAAAATACATGAAATTGATTACATGCTCAGGAGTTCCTTTAAAGTTTTTACGTAATTCAGGATCTTGAGTTGCAATGCCTACAGGACAAGTGTTTAAGTGGCATTTACGCATCATAATACAACCAGATGCAACTAACGGAGCCGTGGCAAATCCAAATTCTTCAGCGCCTAACAAACAGGCAATGGCTACATCACGACCAGTTTTTAATTGTCCATCACATTCTAAAACTATTCTATTTCTTAAATTATTTAAAACTAAAGTTTGCTGTGCTTCAGCAATACCTAGTTCCCATGGTAAACCTGTATGTTTTAATGAAGTTAATGGAGCAGCACCGGTGCCACCATCAAATCCAGAAATTAAAATCACATCGGCTTTAGCTTTAGCAACACCAGCAGCAATAGTTCCTACGCCAACTTTTGAAACTAACTTTACATTTATACGTGCTTCTCTGTTAGCATTTTTTAAATCGAATATTAATTGTGCTAAATCTTCAATAGAATAAATATCATGATGTGGAGGTGGAGAAATTAAACCTACATATGGGGTAGAATTTCTACATGCTGCTATCCAAGGTAATACTTTTTCTCCCGGAAGTTGACCTCCTTCACCTGGCTTAGCACCTTGTGCCATTTTAATTTGAATTTCTTTTGCATTAGTTAAATAATTTGTTGAAACACCAAATCTACCGGATGCAACTTGCTTAATAGCGCTATTTCTACTGTCTCCATTTACATCTTTTCTAAATCGATTATTATTTTCTCCACCTTCTCCAGAATTGCTTTTTCCACCAATTCGGTTCATGGCAATGGCTAAGTTTTCATGAGCTTCTTGACTAATAGAACCATAGGACATTGCGCCAGTTTTAAATCGTTTTACAATTTCTGTCCAAGGTTCTACTTCCTCTAAAGGAATAGGATCTAAATTATTAAACTCAAATAAGCCACGAAGAGTCATTAAGTTTTTACTTTGCTCATTAATTAATTTGGCATAAACTTCATAATTCTCATAACTGTTAGATCTAACTGCTTGTTGTAATTTAGCTACAGTTGTGGGGTTAAACATATGTTGTTCTCCATTTCTTCGCCATCTATATTCACCACCAACTTCTATACTTTGGCTTCCTGCAATTTCTGTGGAAGGAAAAGCATTTCTGTGACGTAAAAATATTTCTTTTTCGATTTCATATAGACCAATACCTTCAATTCTAGATGGTGTGTTTGGAAAATATTCATTGGTAAATTTGCTACTTAAACCTAGTATTTCAAAAATTTGAGAAGCTCTATAAGAATGTAGCGTAGAAATTCCAATTTTATTCATAATTTTTAAAACTCCTTTTGCAATTGCTTTATTGAAATTATTAATTGCATCTGTTTCAGAAATTTCAGTAATTATTTTTTCTTTTATTTCTTTATGTATTATTTCATTAATCATATATGGATTTACAGCACTTGCTCCATATCCAAAAAGTGTTGCAAAATGATGAGGTTCACGTGGTTCTGCAGATTCAATAATAATACCAAAACTAGATCGCTTTCCAAGTTTACCTAATTGATTGCCAATATAGGAACATGCTAAAAGCATAGGAATAGGGCCATTGGTTTTATCTGCATTTCTGTCGGATAAAATAATAATATTACATCCTTTTGACACTGCTTTGTATGTTTGTTTAACTAAATCTTTTAAAGCAGATTCTATACCGTTTAATCCTTCTATAATAGGATATAGGGTAGAAATTGAAATAGATTTAAAATCAGGATGATTAATATTTTTTAATTTATCGATATCTGCGTTTGAAATAACAGGATTTTGAATTTTTAATTTTTTACATTGCTCTTCAGAAATATTAAAAATATTTTTATCTCCACCAATAGCTAAACTAAAATCGGTAACAATTTCTTCTCTAATTCCATCTAAAGGAGGGTTGGTAACTTGAGCAAATAATTGTTTAAAGTAGTTATACAACAATTGTGGTTGGTTAGATAATACCGCTAACGGTGTGTCATTTCCCATGGAGCCAATAACCTCTTTGCCTTGAATTGCCATTGGTAAAATGATGTTATTAATTTCTTCAGAAGTGTACCCAAATATTTTTTGTCGTAATAATAAACTGGTTTTTTCGTGCGGAGTTTTATTCCCAGTATTTGGTATGCTACTTAATGGTAATAAATTTTTATTTAACCATTTTCTATAAGGTTTTTGGTTAACTATTTTTTGTTTTATTTCTGTATCGTTTACAATTCTACCTTCATTCATGTCTACTAGAAACATTTTTCCTGGTTCTAAACGTCCGTGACTTAAAACATCTTCAGGTCTAATATCTAAGACACCAGTTTCAGATGACATAATTAAATTACCATCTTTAGTAACGGTGTATCTTGACGGGCGTAAACCATTTCGATCTAATAAAGCTCCAATATAATTACCATCTGTAAATGGGATAGAGGCGGGGCCATCCCAAGGTTCCATTATACAGGCGTTAAATTCGTAAAAAGCTTTTTTAGCTTCATTCATGGTATCATCTTTTTCCCAAGCCTCGGGTACCATCATCATCATTACTTCTGGTAAAGTTCGCCCAGTCATTAATAATAATTCTACTACCATATCCATAATGGCTGAATCGGATTTTCCTTCTGAAATAATTGGAAATAAATTTTTAATATCATCACCAAACACATCGCTTTTCATTAACTCTTCACGAGCTTTCATTCGATTTACATTGCCGCGAAGCGTATTAATTTCTCCATTATGACACATAAATCGAAACGGTTGAGCCAAATCCCAAGAAGGGAATGTGTTTGTTGAAAACCGTTGGTGCACTAACGCTAATCTAGTAACCACCTCAGGGTTTAATAAATCGGTATAATAATTTTTGATGTCTTCAGGTACTAATAACCCTTTATAAATTATTGTTGTAATGGATAGACTAGCTAAATAAAATTTTTTTCTGTCAGACAATTTAGATTTTTCAATTTTATGTTCTGCAATTTTTCTGGCAGCAAACAGTTTTGCGTTAAACTGATTTTCTGTTAATTTTAATTTGTTTTTACATATAAATATTTGCTCAATACTTGGTTCGTTTTTAGAAGCAACATGACCAAGATGAACTTTGTTTACGGGAACCTTTCGCCATCCTAAAACCACTAAGCCTTTATTTTTAATTTCTGATTCTAATATGCTTTTACAAAAATTACTCTGGTTTTCTTGTGGTGGTAAAAATACCATTCCAACAGCATATTCTTTAGGGATTGGTAATTTAAATGACGTATTTTTTACAAAAAAATCGTGCGGAATATCAATTAAAATACCTGCGCCGTCTCCTGTTTTGCCATCAGAACTTACAGCTCCTCTATGTTCAAGTTTTATAAGAATTTCTATAGCATCATGAATTATTTTATTAGATTTTTCACCTTTTAAATTACATATAAAACCTGCTCCACAATTATCTCGTTCAAATTCTGGTAAGTAAAGTCCTTGTTTTTTCATTTTAAAAAGTTTTAACAAATATTTAAAAAAATATAAGAAAAAGTAATTATATTATTAATAAATTACGAATACGTTGTAGTTAATTTAGTAAAATATACTTAATAATGTAGATAATTCAAAATAATTTGAAATTAATAAAATTCCTTTAATAATGTTTATCTTGATTTTATAATTTGACAATTAAAAAGGTAAAAAATTGAGAATTATTTAGTGAAACCTTATGTTAAATTACATGATCTACTAAAAAAATTGCGTAATATTAAAAATATATTGTGCTAAATTAATATATTTATGCAAAATAAATATATATGAGTATTAAATCTTGTCCAAATTGTGGTTCTACCAATTATGTAAAAAGTGGTGTTATTAAAGATAGACAACGCTTTAAATGTAAAAAATGCAATTATTTCTTCACAGTAAACAAGATTGGGAAACAAATTGACGCCTATTATGTAAATAAAGCATTGCAATTATATTTGGAAGGATTAAGTTATCGTGAAATAGAACGAATTTTAGGTGTTTCTCACGTTAGCATTATAAATTGGGTAAAAAAATACCATATAAAGCGCCCGTATAGTTTTGAATATCATTCTACTTATAAAATTTTAAATGCTTCAGAATTAGCAAAATACTTCACAGAACAAAACAATTTAATTGGCGCTGGGGTTGTAGTTACTGAGTTAGGAGATAAATTTATGCTTATTAGATGGGAGCGATTTAAAGAATAACTATATGTAATTTACAAGTATATATATTAAATTTTAATTATGTCTTTTTTCTTTTCAACTTGTTATCGCAAAAAATTGATTTTTTAACAAATTTAATTAACTATAACATAAACATTTATTTTTATGAAAAAAAGATTTCTAATGCTGTCAGGAATATTTCTATTAGTGTCAGTACAGTTAGCAATTGCTCAAGGATCACCAGATTATAAAGGTGGATTAAAAGTAAAATTTAACGAAGATGGTTCAAAATATTTAAGAGTCATTTCATGGGCGCAAGTTCAAGCTACATACAATGATAATGTTGCTTCAAATGCTAGTAATTTAAATTTTAATGTGAGACGAGCGAGAGTTTTAATGTTTTCACAAATTAACAAGAACTTTTTAATCCTTACGCATTTCGGATTAAACAGTTTAAACAGTGGAACAATGTCTCCTGTTGGAAAGGGAGATGGAGCACAACTTTTTATGCATGACCTTTTTGCACAATGGAATTTAAGTGCAAATTTATCTGTTGGTGGGGGCTTGCACTATTTCAATGGAATTTCAAGGTTAAATAATCAAAGTACATTGAATATGATGACCCTGGATAATAACAGGCAATCTTGGGCAACAATTGGTTTATCTGACCAGTTTGCTCGTCATATTGGTATTTTCGCAAAAGGTAAAATTGGGAAATTACAGTATAGATTGGCTATAAATGATGCCATAACCAATGGGTTAGATATGCGCACTCCTGTAAATGGAGGGGATGCAGTTTATGGAGGAAAAAGATTAATTGGGTCTAAAGATGCTGGCAAAGCATACGCAGGATATTTTGAATATAATTTTTTGGATCAAGAATCAAATTTTTTACCATTTAAAGTTGGTACTTATTTAGGAGGTAAAAAAGTTTTTAATATTGGAGCAGGATTCTTTTTACATCCAAGCGGTTCTGTAATTGCAGATATTTCTGGGAATTTAACCGGTGAAGATGTTTCTATTTTTGCTGTGGATGCTTTTTATGATGCACCACTTGGAGATGATGGAAGTGCACTAACAGCTTATGCAACATATCAATCAAATGATTATGGTAAAAATTATAAATACAGTGCCTACGGTACAGGAAGTATGGTGTACGCTCATTTAGGATATGTTATTGCAGGGGATAAAACAAAAACTAGATTTCAACCTTACATTTCCTATGGAAGTAATAGTTATGATGCTATTTCTGACAATCTTAATGTTTTTGGAATTGGAACTAATGTATATATGAGCGGTCATAATTCAAAAATAACATTAGAATACTTAAATAAAAAGACTGGTCCTACAAAAACAGGGACACTTACATTACAAGGAATGATTTATTTATAAATAACTATAACTAATAATTATGTCAAAAGAAAAAATGAAAGCATATTGGAAAGAAAACCTTAAGTATTTAGCGATATTGCTAAGTGTTTGGTTTTTAGTCTCCTATGTATTTGGAATCTTTTTAGTAGAACAATTGAATACTATTAAGCTTGGCGGCTTTAAACTTGGTTTTTGGTTCGCTCAACAAGGGTCAATGTATGTATTTGTTATCTTAATTATCATCTATGTAAAATTGATGAATAAGCTTGATAAAAAATATGGTGTTGACGAATAATTAATAACTTAAAAAAATATAAATCATGGGAATATTAGCATGGACATGGATACTTGTTGGAATTAGTTTTGCAATATATATAGGCGTTGCAATTTGGGCAAGAGCAGGAACTTCAAAAGAATTTTACATTGCAGGTGGTGGCGTTCATCCAGTTTTAAATGGAATGGCAACCGCTGCTGACTGGATGTCAGCTGCATCATTTATCTCTTTAGCAGGTATTGTATCCTTTACTGGATATGATGGAGCAGTTTATTTAATGGGTTGGACTGGCGGATATGTGCTTTTAGCATTATTACTAGCTCCATATTTAAGAAAATTTGGAAAATTTACGGTGCCAGATTTTATTGGCGATAGATATTACTCAAATACTGCTCGTATTGTGGCTGTATTAGCGGCATTAATAGTTTCGTTTACGTACGTAGCCGGACAAATGCGTGGTGTTGGTATTGTGTTTTCAAGGTATTTAGAAGTAGATATTAATACTGGTGTATATATTGGTATGGCAATTGTTTTATTTTATGCCGTTTTAGGTGGAATGAAAGGAATTACGTACACGCAAGTAGCACAATATTGTGTATTAATATTCGCATTTATGGTACCTGCAATATTTATTTCTATTAATATGACTGGAAATCCTATTCCTCAATTGGGATTTGGAGCAGCAGGTCATGATGGAGTCTATTTATTAGATAAACTGGATGGCTTATCTAGAGAACTTGGATTTACGGAATATACTGTTGGTAGTAAAAGTATGATGGATGTTTTTGCGATTACTTTTGCTTTAATGGTTGGTACTGCAGGTTTACCTCATGTAATTGTTCGTTTCTTTACCGTGCCTAAAGTAAAGGATGCTAGAGTTTCTGCAGGGTGGGCTTTATTTTTTATTGCCATTCTTTATACAACGGTACCTGCAGTAGCGGTTTTTGCAAGAACTAATTTAATTGAAACTGTTAGTAATAAAAATTATGCAGAATTACCACAATGGGTTGCAAACTGGGAAAAAACAGGATTATTGAAATATGATGATAAAAATGGAGATGGTATTGTTCAATATGTAGCAGATAAATCTAAAAATGAACTAAAAATAGATCGTGATATTATGGTATTAGCAAATCCTGAAATTGCAAACTTACCTAATTGGGTAGTTGCTTTAGTAGGTGCTGGAGGTTTAGCAGCAGCTTTATCTACAGCAGCAGGATTATTGCTAGTAATTGCTTCTTCAATATCACATGATTTTATTAAGAAAATTATCAATCCTTCTATTTCAGAAAAAGGAGAACTTTGGGCAGCTCGTATAAGTGCAGCTGTAGCAGTTGTAATAGCCGGGTATTTTGGAATTCATCCACCAGGGTTTGTTGCAGCAGTTGTAGCCTTAGCTTTTGGTTTAGCCGCAGCGTCTTTCTTTCCTGCTATTATTTTGGGAATTTTTGACAAACGAATGAATAAAGAAGGAGCTATTACAGGTATGATAATTGGTTTATCATTAATGGTTTGGTATATGTTGAAATTTAAATTTGGAATTTTTGATGGAGGTAAAGCTGCAGTAGCTGGCTTAAAAGCTGACTGGTGGTTTAATTTTGGAGCTGGAGGTATTTCGCCAGAAGGTTTCGGAACTATAGCAATGGCGGTAAACTTTGTAATTTCATTAGTGGTTTCAAGATTAACAGCTGCACCACCTCAACATGTTCAAGATATTGTTGAAAATATTAGAATACCTTCAGGAGCGGGTGAAGCCAGTGCTCATTAAAATAATAGTTAGTATAAAACAGCACTATAAATTATAGTGCTGTTTTTAATATATTTAGAACAAATTATAATGTAGTGAAAAAAAGACATCAGCAAAAATTAATTATACTTTCGGTTATATTATTATTTTTATTTAATATTCCGTTAATATTACTTTTTAATAAAGGTGTTGCTTTTATGGGTTTACCCATATTATATATCTATATATTTTTTATTTGGATTGCAAGTATTATTGTCTCGTATCTAATTCTAAAAAAATATTATGAGTAGTTTTTTAGTGATATCCATAATAGTAGTTTATTTAGCAGTTATTTTTTATGTAGCATTTTGGGCGGAAAAAAATTCAAAAAGTAAATGGATAAATAACCCATATATTTATGCACTTTCATTAGCGGTGTATTGCACTGCTTGGACTTATTACGGAAGTGTTGGATTAGCAGCTACATCTGGTTTAAAATTTTTAACTATTTATATTGGGCCAATTATTATAATTCCTTCGTGGATTATTTTAATGAAAAAAATAATTAGAATAACTAAAGGAAATAAAATTTCATCATTAGCGGACTTTATTTCAGTTCGTTATGGTAACAATCGTTTTTTAGGTGCTTTAGTAACTATTGTTTGTGTTTTAGCAATTGTACCATATATTTCTTTACAATTAAAAGCAATTTCTGAAACTTTTAATGTGATTACAGAACATACAATTAGTGGAAATTCTATTTTAAATGATACCACCTTTTATATTGCCATATTATTAGCAATTTTTGCAGCATTTTTTGGTACTAAATATACAGATGCTACAGAACACCATAAAGGAATTATAACAGCAGTTGCTTTAGAATCTATTATTAAATTAGTGTTCTTTTTAGCAATTGGGGTGTATGTTACTTTTTATTTATTTAATGGTCCTTCTGATATTTATAGTAAAGCTTCTTTATTGCCAAACTTTAATAGTCAACAAACTATAAATGGTTTGGGTGGAGGTTTTAATTGGTTCTTTTTAAGTCTTTTATCTATGGTTGCTATTATGTTATTGCCTAGGCAATTTCAAGTAGCTGTGGTAGAAAATGAACGAGAAAAGTACTTAAAAAAAGTTGCTTGGTTTTTTCCATTATACTTATTACTGTTTAATGTTTTTGTAATTTTTATTGCTTGGGGTGGAAATATTATTTTTCAAAATCAAGGTGTAGATGCAGATTTATTTACCTTAATGTTACCTCTAAAAAATAATCACGAATTTTTAGCTTTATTGGTTTTTTTAGGCGGATTTTCAGCAGCTATTTCTATGGTTGTTTTATCTAGTTTGGCGTTATCCACAATGCTAAGTAATAATTTAATTATTCCTTATGGGTTTTTAAGAAAATATAGTAAAGGAGAATCTAAAGAAAATAAAGAATCTATTAAAAATATTCGAAGAATTTCTATATTTTCATTGATAATTGTAGCCTATCTTTTTTATAAAAATTTCACGTTAGACCGGTCTTTAGTTTCTATAGGTTTAATTTCGTTTGTAGTAATTGCACAATTGGCACCTGCCTTTTTTGGAGGTTTGTTTTGGAGAAGAGGTTCTTCAAAAGGAGCAAAATACGGAATAATAGTAGGATTTTTGGTAACTTTTTATACATTAATATTACCTTTTATTATTGATTCTCAGGTTATTGAATCCTCGTTTGTGAATAAAGGTTTGTTTGGAGTTGAATTACTAAAACCATATGAATTATTTGGGCTAAATCTCTTTGAGCCAGTACCGCAAGCTTTTTTCTGGAGTTTGTTTTTTAACATTGCAGTTTATGTGGTGGTTTCAGTAAATTTTATTGGAAGCTATAGAGAACGAAATTTTGCTGAAATGTTTGTGGATAATTCAAAATATGCAAGTTTACATGAAAATGCTTATGTATGGAAAGGGGAAGCTTATGTAAAAGATATTCGTAAAGTTTTAATTCGATTTTTAGGAATTAAACGAACAGAAAGAGCTTTAAATCTATTTTTTATGAAATATAAGATGGATGCAAGTTATCAATTAGCAGACGCACGATTGGTAAATTTTTCGGAAAAACTTTTAACAGGTAGTATTGGTAGTGCATCAGCAAGAATATTAATTTCTTCAGTAGTGAAAGAAGAAGAAATAAGTTTAAAGGAAGTATTAGGCATTTTAGATGAAACTCAAAAAACTAAAGAAACAAATAAAGAATTAAAAGAGAGAGATAAACAAAAAGATGAATTTTTAGATACCGTTGCTCACGAATTAAAGACTCCAATCACCTCAATTAGAGCGCTTTCTGAAATATTATTAGATGATGAAGAGGTAGATTTTGAAACGAAAAATAAATTTTTAGGAAGTATTTTAAATGAAAGCGAGCGAGTTAGTAGGTTAATTAATAATATTTTAGATATAGAAAAACTATCCTCAGGAAAAGAAAAATTAGACCTAAAAAATACTTCAATTAAAAATACTATTCATAAATCTATAGATGCTGTTAAACAAATAGCGGTACATAAAAAAATTAAAATTATAGATAAAGGAGTAACGGATGCAAATGTAATTTTTGACGAAGATAGAATTCAACAGGTAATTATAAATTTATTATCTAATGCCATTAAATTTTCAGAAAAAGGAATTGGAAAAATTGAAGTTCAAACAAATATTAACGAACATAAAATTGAAGTATCTGTTGAAGATAATGGAAAAGGTATTCATCCTGACGAGTTAAAATCTGTGTTCGATAAATTTTATCAAGTTAAAAACCAAACGGTATTAAAACCTGTAGGTAGCGGTTTAGGATTAGCAATTAGTAAACAAATAATTGAAAGCCATAATGGATTAATTTGGGCAGATAATGTTAAGCCTAATGGAGCACGTTTAACATTTACATTGCCCTTAAATATTAAAACAACATGAAAAAGTTATTAATAGTAGATGACGAGCCCAATATAGTAATGTCTCTTGAATATCTTTTTAAGAAAGAAAAATTTGAAGTGTTTATTGCTAGAGATGGAGCAGAAGCAATTGAAATAGTTAAAAACAATACGTTAGATATTATTTTATTAGATATTATGATGCCAAATGTTGATGGTTATCAAGTACTTAAATATTTAAAACAAAATGAAGATTTTAAAAATATAAAAGTCATAATTCTATCGGCTAAAAATAAATCTACAGATATAGAATTAGGTTTAAATTTAGGAGCAGATAAATATATAGCAAAACCTTTTTCTACAAAAAATTTAGTAAAAGAAGTGAAACAACTTTTAAACCTAAAATAATAATAAAATGAAATTAAAGTTAGGAAACAAAACTTCTGATATAGTGATAACTATTTATGTAATTCTTACATTATTTAGTAGAGTTTACATTGAATCATTATTCAGAAGTAACGTTATGAGCTCACTTTCAATGGGATTTTTTACCCTATTTATTTTGTGGGCTTTAATAAAAATAAAATTTTTAAATCCAACTTGGTTTGGGTTATTTAACACTAAAAACAAATAAACATGAGTTATCAAAAACACTATAATGAAAGCATTGAGAGCCCTGAAAAGTTTTGGAAAGAACAAGCAAATGCCTTAAAATGGTATAAAAAACCAACGTCAATTTTATCAAAAGACGAAAATGGATTTGATCGTTGGTTTGCAGGTGGAAAATTAAATATTTGTTATTTAGCAGTGGATAAACATGTAGAAGATGGTTATGGAGATCAAACTGCTATAATTTATGAATCTCCGGTAACTCAGCAAAAAGTTAGCTATACATTTAACGATGTAAAAAGTCAAGTAGAACGTTTGGCAGGTGGTCTTCGGAAATTAGGTGTAAAAAAGGGAGACACGGTTATCATTTATATGCCAATGATTCCGCATGCAGCATTTAGTATGCTAGCTTGTGCTCGTATTGGAGCAATACATTCCGTAGTTTTTGGTGGTTTTGCCCCACATGAGTTGGCTATTAGAATTGATGATTGTAAGCCAAAGGTTATTATAACTGCAACATCAGGCATGGAAGTTGACCGACTTATTGAATACAAGCCTTTAGTTATTGAGGCAATAAAAAAGGCAAAGTACAAACCAAAAAAAGTTATTGTATATACTCGAAACTTAGGAGCCATTAATCCTAAAACAGATCGTTATGTAAGTTATAAAAAATTGGTAAAAAAATCTAAACCGGTAGATTGCGTAGAAATGGATGCTACGGATCCATTATACATTTTATATACTTCCGGTACTACAGGTAAACCAAAAGGTATTTTACGTGATACCGGCGGATATGCAACAGCTCTTAAATATTCTATGAAATATATTTATGGTGTTGAAGAAGGAGATACTTATTGGGCAGCATCTGATGTTGGCTGGGTAGTTGGACATAGTTATATAGTTTATGGACCACTTTTAAATAGAAATACCACTATTGTTTTTGAAGGAAAACCTATTAAAACTCCAGATGCAAGTACTTTTTGGAGAATTATAAGCGAAAATAAGGTGAAAGTAATGTTTACCGCACCAACAGCAATTAGGGCTATTAAAAAAGAAGACCCAGATGGAGAGTTGATGAAAGATTATGATTTAAGTTGTTTAAAATATCAATTTTTAGCAGGAGAACGTTGTGATGTAGCTACATTGCACTGGTTAGAAGAAAACTTAGGAATTCCTGTTATTGACCATTGGTGGCAAACCGAATCAGGTTGGCCAATGTTATCCAATATGATGGGAGTTGAAGCTTTGCCAATAAAACCAGGTTCAGCTACAAAACCTGTAAGTGGTTATAATATTCAAATTTTGAATAAGGAAGGACAAGAAGTAGGATCAAATGAAGAAGGATTCGTTGCTGTTAAATTACCATTACCTCCAGGAAATTTAATGAGTATTTGGGGGAATCCAGAGCGTTATGTAGAAGGTTATTTGAAGAAATTTGATGGCTATTATTTTTCAGGCGATGGTGGATATAAAGATGAAGATGGATATGTATTTATAACAGGCCGAGTAGATGATGTTATCAATGTAGCTGGACATAGATTGTCTACAGCAGAAATGGAAGAAGTTGTATCTTCTAATCCATCCGTTGCAGAATGTGCTGTTTTTGGTATTGAAGATGATTTAAAAGGACAGGTGCCATTGGCGTTAGTAGTTTTAAAATCAGGAGATTATGTTTCTAGTTTTGAGTTAGAATATAACATAGTTAAAGAAGTTAGAAAAGTAATTGGTCCAGTTGCTTCCTTTAAAAAAGTTTTAATTGTTAATCGTTTACCAAAAACTCGTTCAGGTAAAATTCTTAGAAAATTATTAAGAAATATAGCCGATGGTGTAGATTATACTATTCCATCAACAATTGATGATCCAGAAATTGTAACAGAAATTGCACATGACCTAAAACTTCATAAAATAGGCATATTTGAACATGCTACGGAAGAAGAAAAACAAACATTAGAAGATTTAAGAATAAGTTCATTTATTAAATATTATAAATCTTACCAACATAGTGTAAATGACCCTGAAGGATATTGGGCTCAAATAGCAAGTACGTTTAACTGGCGTAAAAAATGGGATTCAGTACTTGAATATAACTGGGAAACTCCTAAGTTTGAGTGGTTTAAGGGCGCTAAATTAAATATTACAGAAAATTGTTTGGATCGACATTTAGATACAAGAGGAGATGCTACTGCAATAATTTGGGAACCTAATAATCCAAATGAAGCAAATAGAAAATTAACCTATAAAGAATTGCATACCGAAGTTAGTAAATTTTCAAACGTGCTTAAAAGAAATGGTATTGTAAAAGGAGACAGAGTTTGTATTTATATGCCAATGGTACCTGAACTAGCTATTTCGTTATTGGCTTGTGCTAGAATTGGAGCAATTCATTCTGTTGTTTTTGCAGGATTTTCTTCTCAAGCTCTTTCAGCAAGAATTAATGATGCCGAGTGTAAAATTTTATTAACTTCTGATGGCGTTTTTAGAGGTAAAAAAGCGGTTGATTTTAAAAGCATTGTAGATGAAGCACTGGAAACTTGCCCAACTATTAAAACTTCAATTGTTTTAAATAGGGTAAATGGTGATGTTAAAATGAAAGAAGGACGTGATGTTTGGTGGCATGATGAAATAGCTAAAGTGGATGCCAACTGCCCAGCTGAAGTAATGGATGCAGAAGATACTTTGTTTATTTTATATACTTCTGGTTCAACAGGTAAACCAAAAGGAATGGTGCACACTTGCGGTGGTTATATGGTGCAAACAGCACATAGTTTTAAAAACGTATTTCAATATGAACATGGCGATGTATATTTCTGCACAGCAGATATTGGATGGATTACAGGTCATTCATACATAGTATATGGACCACTAGCTGCAGGAGCAACAACATTAATGTTTGAAGGAATACCTTCCTACCCAGATTATAGCCGTTTTTGGCAAATAGTTGAAAAATATAAAGTAAATCAATTTTATACTGCGCCAACGGCAATTAGAGCATTAGCTGCTCAAGGAAACGAAATGACGGAAAGAAATGATTTAAGTTCATTAAAAGTATTAGGAACTGTGGGTGAACCAATTAATGAAGAGGCTTGGCACTGGTATGATGAAAAAATTGGAAAGCAAAAATCTCCAATTGTGGATACTTGGTGGCAAACAGAAACAGGAAGTATTATGATTTCTCCTTTGGCTGGGGTAACCCCAACAAAACCAACTTTTGCAACGAGACCAATGCCAGGTGTACAACCTTGTTTATTAGATGAAAATGGAAATGAATTAAATTCAAATCCGTCTGAAGGAAGATTATGCATTAAATATCCTTGGCCATCTATGGCACGCACAATTTATGGAGATCATAAACGTTATAAAGAAACCTATTTCTCAGCATTTCCAGGGAAATATTTTACTGGAGATGGTGCCTTTAGAGATTTAGAAGGTAATTATAGAATTATAGGTAGAGTTGATGATGTGGTTATTGTTTCAGGTCATAATTTAGGAACAGCACCAATTGAAAATGTTATTAATGAACACAGTAATGTTGTAGAATCAGCTATTGTTGGATATCCTCATGATATTAAAGGAAATGCTTTATATGCATATGTAATTGTATATGAAAATCCTGAAAATGAAGATTTCTTACGACATGAAATTAATGATTTAATTGCACGTACTATTGGGCCAATTGCAAAATTGGATAAAATTCAATTTGTACCAGATTTACCTAAAACACGTTCTGGTAAAATTATGAGACGTATTTTGCGTAAAATTGCAGAAAATGAAACTTCTAAATTAGGAGATATTTCAACCTTATTAAATCCAGCTGCTGTACAAGCTATAATGGATGGGGCATTGGTTAAATAAATTGCTAAGCCCTAAAGCAAAAAGCCTTCAGAAATGAAGGCTTTTTTTTATCCTTTTTCTTCTCTTAAATTAATCCACGTTTATTAGAAACTCTAAATAAATCAGAATAATGTAATGTACGCTGTTGTTTTAATGTTGAAATTATTTTAAAAAATAATAGCGCAGTAATAAAAGCATCGCCTGATGCAGTATGCCTATCATGTTTTGGTATGTTAAACTCTTTACATAAAACATCTAATGAAAAATGATTATCTTTTTTACCTTCTAACTTTTTATATAATATTCCAGTATCAATACTTTTATTTTTAAGTTTTGGAAGGTTCATTCTATTTAAGGCTCCATTAAGCATTGCAATATCAAAAGCAGCATGATGAGCTACTAAAACGGAATCTCCAAGGTAGTTTAAAAATTTTTCTATTGCTTTGTTTTCAGGGGTTTTACTAATACTACCTTCCTTTAAAATTCCATGAATTTCAACAGTTTCATTTTTAAATTCGTTCTGTTTTAAATAGATTTCAAAACTATCACCAACATCAATTACCTGATTAAAAATGCTTACCGCTCCAATAGATAAAATTCTATCCTGAGCTATATCTAAACCTGTAGTTTCAGTGTCAAAAACCACAAATCTAGTCTCTTTGATTGTTTTAGGTTGCTTTGTTTTAAATTTAGCAACATATTCTTTCCAGAAAGGAGGATAGTTTTTATGTTTGAATATAGAAATCATTACATCATTTGAGATAAGTTATATCTAATATTTAATAATTCTTGAACATCTTTAATGGTTCCAAAACACCCTTTTAATTTTAATTTTTCTGATTTGCTTAAATTATTTAATTCAACATATCTTCCGCTATCGTTGTGTTTTATGCCTTGCTTTGTTCGGTATCGTAATAGTATTTTAAAGGAATCGACACAAGAAAGATACAAATCTTTATTTTGCGGCTCAACTTCTACCAATTTTTGAAAACGATAAATAGTATTATTTACATCTTTTATTTGATGTGATAAAGTAAGCAGCCTTGCAGCATCAATTAAGGGCATTAGAGCCCTGCTTTTTAAATCGAATTGATCTTTATTATCTCCATTTTGTTCTACTAAAAATTGTCTAAAAAATCCAAGTGGCGGTGGATTTTTGAGTGCATTTCTACCCAAAAAATTTAAAAATATTTCATAATTATGAATGGATTTAAAAATATTTTCTGATAGTTTGTGTACTAAATTTCCATCACCATAAACTAGGGAATAATCAAAAAATATGGTGCACATCATTACTGCCTTTTCTGTTGGCTTTGTAATCCAGTTATTAAATTGATTTTTCCATTCGTTTAAAGACAAACACCATTTTGGGTTACTCGCCATCATTTCTGCAGGGCAATTTTCATAACCTACAAAATGTAATTTATTATTTATTTTTTTTGCAAGTTTTAAAAAATAAGTTTTAGTGGTTTTATAATTTTCCTCCGAAACATTTTCAAAAACCAATGCGTTATCTTGGTCGGTAATTAGTAATTGTTCGTGCCTTCCTTGGCTGCCCAATGCTAGCCAACTAAATTTTACTGGAGGCTTTATTTTCATTTCATTTATAGAAAATTCTATTGCCTTTATAGCTATGGCATCATTTATTTCTGAAATAATATTTAATATAAAAAGTAAGGGAACTTTTTGCTCAATATATCCTTCTAATAAATTTGAAGCTTTTTCTTTTATGTATCTTAAGGTGTTAATATTGGTTGCTCGTTTTAATTCTTTTACTAAAACCGAAGGGTTATTACCGTGTAAAACAACAATGTCGTGTTCAGACAAAACGCCTAATAATTCTGAATTTGGTGAGCCATCTTTAGTTATGCATAAATGAGTTATTTTATGTTTTAACATGGCAATTTGTGCCTCTGCAGTTGTAATTTTTGCATGCGAAGTAATAACAGGGGAAGACATAATTTCGGATACTTTATTTTGAATAGAAAACAACCCAGTAGCAACTTTTAAACGTAAATCTTTATCGGTAATAATGCCAACAGGATTTTTATTTTCTATTATTAAAATAGAACCCACCTTTTTAGTACACATAATTTCAGCAGCTTGTTTTATGCTAGTGTTTTTTGAACAAGTTATAGGCTGTTTACTATAATTTATGGTTTGAATATCTGATAAATTAGATTTATTAGCTTGTGATATGTCTTCATTAGCAAATAAGTGACCATTGTTGTTTTTTGCATAAGGAGATCTAATATTTGTTGAAAAGCTTGCTATTAAAAATTTATTAGCCTTATCATTCGTCTCAATTATTTCTTTAAGTGTTTTTATGGAAATTGCATATAAAATGGATTCTTCTTTGGCTTTAGCATTTAATAAATAATTATCGCCTTGTATTAATGCCCGTAAACCAAAAATATCTCCTTCATCACAAATATCTACTAAGATTTGTTCGTTTTCCAATGTTCTGTACAAACCAATAGCACCATCTTTTACTATATAAAAATTTTCGTGAGGTTTTTGTTTTTGTTTAAAAACAAAATTTTCTTTTTCAACATAGGTAACCTTAACTTGGGTAGCAATAGAAAATAATTGTTTTTTTTCTAATACATTAAAAGGAGGGAAATTTTTTAAAAAATCATAAATACGTTCGGCAATGGTATTTTTCATAAAATTATACTAAGGAAATATAAATAATAAATTTACGAAAAAATGTTGATTTATTTTAGGGAAGCATTGGTTAAAGCAATAATATAAAACGGAATAGTTAAAAATAATTTCAGATAATTATTTTTAACTATTCCACTCTTTTCTAAACCTTATTAATTCATTATCAATAGCTTTTTTTGACTTTTGAATTAACTCTTCAGGGTTATCTCCATAAATAGGAGATAAATAACTTATTTTAACTTCAGTTCGCCATTTACCAAAGCATCTAATAAAATGAGGTAAAAACGTATCGTCACCAATCCAAGCATCACTTAAATATTTATAATCAATAGCAATTGGTATTACGGGCACATTAAGTTGAGCAGCTAATTTAAAAGCTCCAGGCTTAAAAGCAATAGTTTTTGGCTCAATGTGAGTTGTTCCTTCAGGTGTATTTACAATAGAAAAACCATTTTTAAGAATGGTTTGTGCCTTTATTAAAGTATCTTTTCTACTCGATTTTTCTTCACGTTTTACAAATAAAACGCCAGACGATTTGCAAACAGCTCCAACAATTGGCCATGAGGCAACTTCAATTTTAGCTATTGGGTAACCTAAAATATGTTGTAAAATAACAATAGAATCAAAATAAGTTCTATGATTTGAAATTATTAAACCTGATTCTGTTGGTATTTTGCCATAGGTTATTATTTTACTTCCTAATAAAACCAATAAATTTCTTATAATAAATCTTCGGTAAAGTATACCTCGTTTCAATTTTTTTTCCTCCGATGAAACAAATAAATTGGTAAATAACAACCATCCAAAAATGGTGGAAGTCATTAAGGCAAATAATAAAAGTCTAATTATACCTAGTAGAGGTTTAAAAATGCTCATTAATCAAAATAACTGAAAGATTCGTTTCCTTTAAGTTGTAATAACGTTTCATAAATTAGTTTAATAACATTTTCAACATCATTTTTATCCACCATTTCCACTGTAGTGTGCATATAACGTAAAGCTAAAGAAATTAAAGCAGAAGGAACGCCTCCATTACTATAGGCAAAAGCATCGGTATCTGTACCTGTTGCTCGTGATGAAGCCAAACGTTGAAAAGGTATTTTTTTTGTTTCCGCAGTTTCCACAATTAATTCTCTTAATTTATTTTGTACCGCAGGAGCATAGCTTATAACTGGTCCATCACCACTTTTTGTTTCCCCTTCTTTCTTTTTATCAATCATTGGGGTGGTAGTGTCATGGCAAACATCCGTAACAATTGCTAAATTTGGTTTAATAGTATGTGTAATCATTTCGGCGCCACGTAAACCAATTTCTTCTTGTACAGAGTTGGTAAT
>DGOU01000226.1 GCA_002390165.1 Lutibacter sp. UBA4458 | reverse complement strand
CCTTTTTGAACTGGCAATTCTTCATAAGTTGCAATTGGAGCATCTGCTTTTTGCTTTTCTTTGATTAATTCGACAGCTCTATTCAAATCAACATCCATAGGGTTTTCATCTCTTGGTATAGAAATAAACTTACTATCAAATTTAATATATGGACCAAAACGCCCGTTAGCAACTATTATTTCTTTTTCTTCAAATTCTCCTATAGTTTTAGGTAATTTAAATAAATCCATTGCTTCTTCGTAGGTAATACCATTTAAAGTTTGCCCATTTTGCAAACTTGCAAATCTTGGTTTTTCTTCGTCGGTAGCTTCACCAATTTGAACCATGGCTCCATAACGGCCTAACCTTGCATATACATTTTTACCACTTACAGGATCAACACCCAATAACCGTTCTCCTTTAGCTCGTTCGGCATTAGCAGCTACATCCTCAACAACTGGATGAAAATTAACGTAAAATTCTTTAATTCTTTCAATCCAATCCGTTTTTCCTTCAGCAATAGCATCAAATTCGGCTTCTACTCTTGCCGTAAATCCAAAATCTAAAATATTTGAAAAATTTTCTACTAAAAAATCATTTACAATATTTCCTATATCTGTTGGAATTAACTTTCCTTTATCTGATCCTACTTTTTCCGTAAGAGATTTAGATTCAATTTTACCATTTTTTAATACTATTTGTGTATAATTTCTGTCAACACCTTCTACCATTCCTTTAACAATATACTCTCTACGTTGAATGGTTGAAATGGTTGGAGCATAAGTGGACGGGCGTCCAATGCCAAGCTCTTCCAGTTTTTTAACTAAAGCAGCCTCAGAAAATCTGTACGGTGCTTTGGTATAACGTTCCGTTGCTGTAATATATTCATTTGTAACGGCATCATTAACTACTAAATTTGGCAATAATCCAGCTTGTTCTTCATCTTCTAAATCCGTTCCTTCTAAATATACTTTTAAAAATCCTTCAAATTTTATGATTTCACCATTAGCAACAAATAATTTAGAATTGTTGGTATTGGAAATTTTTACAACAGTACGTTCTAATTGAGCATCACTCATTTGAGATGCAAGGGTTCTTTTCCAAATTAATTCATACAGTCTGTTTTGATCAAAATCTACAGAAACTGTGTGTTGATTCATATGTGTTGGACGAATTGCTTCGTGAGCTTCTTGGGCTCCTTTAGATTTTGTTTTAAAAACCCTTGGCTTGCTATAGGCTTCGCCATAAGAAGAAATAATTTCTTCTTGTGCACTATTTCTAGCATCGTCAGATAAATTTAAGCTATCGGTTCTCATATAGGTAATTAAACCTGCTTCATATAAGCGTTGCGCAACTAACATAGTTTTTGCAACAGGAAAACCTAATTTTCTAGAAGCTTCTTGTTGTAAAGTAGAAGTTGTAAATGGTGGTGCCGGGGATTTTTTTGCTGGTTTTTTTTGTAAATCGGCAACTTTAAAATATGCTCCTAAACACGATTCTAAAAACTCGTTTGCTTCTTCTTTAGATTTAAAGTTTTTTGGAATTGCTGCTTTTACCTTTTTATGATTTGAAGTGCTAAATTCAGCAACTACTTTATACGAAGCCTTTGGTTGAAAATTTTGAATTTCTCGCTCCCGTTCAACAATTAATCTAACTGCAACAGATTGTACTCTACCTGCCGATAAGCCTCCTTTTATTTTACGCCATAAAACCGGCGAAAGTTCATAACCCACCAACCTATCTAACACTCTACGACACTGTTGTGCGTTTACTAAATTATAATCTAATTCTCTTGGATTTTCAACTGCTTTTAATATGGCTTTTTTAGTGATTTCATGAAAAACTATACGCTTTGTTGTCTCATTTTTCAACTTTAACTGTTCAAATAAATGCCAGGCAATTGCTTCTCCTTCTCTATCCTCATCAGAAGCTAGCCACACCATTTCTGCTTTTTTAGCTAAACCTTTCAGTTTTTTAACTACTGCCTTTTTATCTGTAGATACTATATATTTTGGTTTAAAATCGCCATCAACATCAATTCCTATTTCTTTAGATGGCAAATCTGCAATATGCCCAAAGCTAGATTCTACTTGAAAATCTTTACCTAAAAATTTCTCTATTGTTTTTGCCTTTGCAGGTGACTCAACTATCACTAAATTTTTTGCCATAATCTTAATTTTAACTCATTATGCGACCAACATCTTCTTTCAATTATAATCTGAGTTTTTGGATTGCAAAAGTATATAGAATTTTTTTAATTCTGCAAATTCTTATTAAATTCACTTAAAACCTACTTATAAAATCTTTGTTAAAATTCTGCCAATATGTCATATTTTTGATTTTTTGGTTATATCTTTGCCCAGAAATAAAAATGAATATGAGTAACGAAAAAGTAATCAACGAAAAAAATCAAGGGCAAGCTCTTTTAACACAAGAAATTAAAGAAAATACAAAAAAACTTTATATAGAAAGTTATGGTTGTTCTATGAATTTGAATGATAGTGAAATTGTTGCATCCATTCTTTCAAAGGAAGGATATAACACTACGCATATAATAGAAGAAGCCGATTTAGTTTTAGTAAATACATGTTCTATTAGAGAAAAAGCGGAGCAAACAGTTAGAAAAAGGTTAGAAAAATACAACGCTGTAAAAAAAATTAATCCGACTATGAAAGTTGGCGTTTTGGGTTGCATGGCAGAACGCTTAAAAACTACCTTTTTAGAAGAAGAAAAAATTGTAGATTTAGTAGTTGGCCCAGATGCTTATAGAGATTTGCCAAATTTATTACAAGAAGTAAATGAAGGACGCGATGCGGTAAACGTAATTTTATCTAAAGAAGAAACTTATGGTGACGTTTCTCCTGTTCGTTTAAATTCAAATGGTGTTTCGGCATTTGTATCTATTACCCGTGGTTGCGATAATATGTGCACATTTTGCGTAGTTCCTTTTACTAGAGGAAGAGAAAGAAGTCGTGATCCTAAAAGTATTTTAGAAGAAATTCAACAATTAGTAAATGCCAATTATAAAGAAGTAACCTTACTAGGGCAAAATGTAGATAGCTATTTATGGTACGGCGGTGGATTAAAAAAGGATTTTAAAAATGCTTCTGATATTGCTAAAACAACTGCGGTTAATTTTGCTCAATTATTAGATTTAGCAGCTACAAAATTTCCAAAAATTCGTTTTCGGTTTTCTACTTCAAACCCACAAGATATGAGCTTAGAAGTAATTCATATTATGGCAAAACATCCTAATATTTGTAAATACATTCATCTTCCAGTACAATCTGGTAGTACAAGTGTTTTAGAAAGAATGAAT
>DGOU01000031.1:28768-29431 GCA_002390165.1 Lutibacter sp. UBA4458 | reverse complement strand
AAATCGATAACGTTCAATTGAATTTCCAATAATAGTTGGATATTCATTCATTTTAACTAAAGTTTTATTATCTATTTCCAAAAATGCATTTGGTTCAGGAACAGTTCCGTTGTAATATTTATTAGTTAAAACCACCACTCTATTAATAAAATTACCAAAAATGGCAACCAATTCGTTATTATTACGAGCTTGAAAATCTTTCCAAGTAAAATCGTTATCTTTAGTTTCAGGAGCATTTGCAGTTAACGTATAACGCAACACATCTTGCTTATCAGGAAAATCTTCAAGATATTCATGCAACCAAACCGCCCAATTTTTTGAAGTGGAAATTTTATCGCCTTCTAAATTTAAAAATTCATTTGCCGGAACATTTTCTGGTAAAATATAACTTCCTTCTGCTTTTAACATTGCCGGGAAAATAATACAGTGAAATACAATATTATCTTTTCCTATAAAATGAATTAATTTTGTTTTTTTATCTTTCCAATAAGGTTCCCAATCTTTTCCTTCTCGTGCTGCCCATTCTTTTGTAGATGAAATATAGCCAATAGGTGCATCAAACCAAACGTATAATACTTTCCCTTCAGCACCTTCAACCGGAACTGGAATTCCCCAATCTAAATCGCGAGTTACTGCTCTTGGTTTTAAACCATCATCTAACCA
>DGOU01000031.1:25873-28703 GCA_002390165.1 Lutibacter sp. UBA4458 | reverse complement strand
TATTTATCTAATGGTAAATACCAATGTTTTGTTACTTTGGTTGTTGGTGTATTTCCTGTAATTGCAGATTTTGGATTTATTAAATCGGTTGCATTATGACTTGTACCACAACTTTCGCATTGGTCGCCATAACTTTCTTCATTTCCGCATTTAGGGCAAGTGCCAATTACAAATCTGTCTGCTAAAAACTGATTTGCTTCTTCGTCATATAATTGTTCGCTTGTTTCTTCAATAAATTTACCTTCATCATATAATTTTTTAAAAAATTCTGAAGCCGTTTTATGATGAACTTCTGCGGTGGTTCTTGAATAATTATCAAAAGAAATTCCAAATTCTTTAAACGATTTTTTAATAATGGCATGGTATTTATCCACTATATCCTGAGGGGTAACTCCTTCTTTTTTAGCTTTTATGGTAATAGGAACTCCGTGCTCGTCTGATCCACATATATAAAGTACATCGTTTCCTTTATTTCGTAAATATCGTGCATAAATATCGCCTGGCACATAAACGCCCGCTAAATGTCCGATATGAACAGGTCCGTTAGTATATGGTAATGCTGCTGTAATGGTATATCTCTGTGAATTGCTCATCAAAATTTATTTAAGAAAGCACAAAAATAAGGATTGTTTATTAGAAAAGTGAAAAGTTAATTCGGTTTTCGTAATTTGCAATTGTATTTATTACTGTAAGAAATGATCCAACCTCCTTATTTACAAAAAAACGATACTGTTGCTATTGTTTCCACAGCTCGTAAAATTTCGTTACAAGAAATTAAATTAGCAATAGATTTGCTTAAAACCTGGGGTTTAAAAGTTATTGTAGGTAAAACTATTGGTTTAGAAGACAATCAGTTTGCAGGTAATAATGCTGAAAGAGCTCATGATTTTCAACAAATGTTAGATAACCAAGAAGTGAAAGCTATTTGGTGCGCTCGTGGCGGATATGGTTCTGTTAAAATAATAGATGATTTAGATTTTACGAAATTTAAACAAAATCCGAAATGGATTATTGGTTATTCTGACATTACGGTATTACATAGCTGTTTGCATAATTTAGGTTATAAAACTATTCATGGAATTATGCCTTTAAACATAGAAGTGAATACAAAAAAAGCAATAGAATCTTTACAAAAAAGTTTATTTGGAGAAAAATTATTTTACGAAATCAGTTCTTCTAAAGAAAATAAAAAAGGAAAAGCAACAGGTGAACTTATTGGTGGAAATTTATCTATTTTATATAGTTTGTTAGGAAGTAAAACTTCACTGAACACTAATGATAAAATACTATTTATAGAAGATTTAGATGAATATTTATATCATATAGATAGAATGATGATGAATCTAAAACGAAATGGGGTTTTTGAAAATTTAAAAGCATTGATAATAGGCGGAATGACCGATATGCACGATAATGAAATTCCGTTTGGTAAAACTGCAAAAGAAATTATTTTAGAAACCGTTTCAGAATTTAATTTCCCCGTAGTTTTTGATTTTCCTGCCGGGCATTTAAAGGATAATAGAGCTTTAGTTTTAGGTGAAAAAGTGACATTAGAAGTTGGAGAAAACATAACTACTATTATTTTTGAATAGTACATTTGAAATTAGCAGATAGACATCTAAAATTATAAAATTCTGATTCTCATATATATAAATTTTATTATTTGTCAATTCGAGCGTAGTCGAGAACTATTTGTATTTAATATAATTCTCGACTACGCTCGAATTGACACTAAAAAAGAGAATAAATAAATTAGTGATTTTAAATTATTTACTAACCTCAATAAATTAAATAAAAAAATGGCTACACACAATGAATTAGGTAAAAAAGGAGAACAACTTGCCGTAGAATATCTTCAAAAAAAAGGATATAAAATTTTAAATAGAAATTGGCGATTTAAAAAGGCTGAAGTAGATATTATTGCTCAAAAAAAGGATGTTTTAGCAGTTGTTGAAGTTAAAACTCGTTCTACGGATTATTTTGGGAATCCACAAGATTTTGTTAATCAGAAAAAGATACAGTTATTAGTAGAGGCTATTAATGAATATGTAACTTCTAAAGATTTAGATTGTGAAGTTAGGTTTGATATTATTGCTATTTTAAAAAACAAAAGCACCTTTAAAATTGAACATTTAAAAGATGCTTTTTTATATTTTTAGTGGCCAAAAAATGCTTTTAAGTCTTTAAGGTGTTCTGGTTTTGCAACTATTTTTTTATTTCTATCTAAAATAAAATAAGTTGGCGTTGCTCTCACCTCATACATTCTGGCAACCTTGTTTTGCCATTTTTTTAATCCTAAAATATTAGTCCATTCTGGATACATTGGAGCATATTTTTTAAATCCTAAATCATCATTTTCCATGTTAAATCCAATTACATGGACATTTTTTAATGTTTTTGAAAAATTGTGTAATAAAGGAATTTCGTGCAAACAATGTGAGCAAGTTGTACTCCAAAAAGCTAAAATAATATTTTTGGCATTGGTTTTAAAAGTTGATAATTTTTTAGTAACACCATTTTCTTTAAAAGTAAAATCTGGAGCAATATTTCCTATAGCTAATTTTAATTTACTTTTAGTTTCGGTTATTACTTGCCCATTTTGAAATTCTTTAGGTAAATTGGAATAAAGCCCAAGAACGTATTTCATTAAAACGGCATTTTCTTGTTGGTTGAAATTATATAAAATAGTAGTTAAAAAATCGCTTTTTAACTGGTTGTCACTTCCTGTTTTTGCTATTAATTCATTTATTGCTTTTTCATATAACTTGTTTTGAACTTCCACATCATCTGAAACGCTCATATAAAAAACATAATCTATTACTTTTTCTGT
>DGOU01000031.1:19688-25854 GCA_002390165.1 Lutibacter sp. UBA4458 | reverse complement strand
TGTTTTTTGCTATTCAAAAATTCTTGAGGTGTTTTTAACACGTGGTTCGCATAAAATACTTGACCAGCTTTTATAAAATGATTTGCTATAAAACCATTACTTTTAGTGTCATATTCCTTTTGAACATCCTTGTATTTTGCTAATATTTTTTCGTAAGCCTTTGCAATAGCTGTCCTTTCTAATTTTACATCTTCATTTAAAAAAGCTAATTGTAAAGAGTCTATTTTTTGTTGTAAAGTATTGGTTGTTTTTAAATAATTTGAATACAAAATATTCTCATCCGATTGTAAAAACTTAACTGATTTTACTGGTTTTAAAGGGTTAAAGGCAACTTCAACATTTTGCTTATTATAAATAAAATCAACTTGACTTTTTTGGTCCATTTTATAGGTTAACCTATACATTCCTGCAGGAGCAGTTGCCGGAATTGCAATATTAAATGCGCCATTATTTAAGGTAGAATTTGCTATGTAAACTTGTTTGGCTCCTTTTAGTTGATATAAAACAACCCAATTAAATTGATTATTAATGGGATTCATAGTTCCCTTCACATAATTTTGACCAAATGCAATTTGGCTAAATAATATCATACTAAGTATAAATTTTTTTATCATTTTAAAGTTTTTTATCAATCATTCAATAATAATACCAAAAGTAATTATTTTTATTATTTTAAAAGGTTAAAATTAAAAGTTGGATATAAAGCAATTTAACGAGTTTGAAATTCTTCTTAAATTGTAAAATTTTTAGATATAGAAACGTTAAAAAAATGCCACAAAAGGTTACCTAAATTTGTTCTTTTTCTTGAAAATAAAGTACAATTGCTTCTTTCATTAATACGGTTTGCTCTCCAGGTTTTAAAATTGGTAATTCTTCTATTGTTTTATAATGTGGCCAACCATCTTCATCAAAAAAATCAAATTTATAGTAGCCATACGGTTCTAACAATCTGCAAATTGCTATGTGCATTAAATTTATTTTTTCATCTTTTTGAAACTCCTGAACTCCTTTACCCAACTCCTGAATTCCAATTAAATAAATTATAGCATCTAGTTGCAATTCTTCTCCTTCTCCAAATTTATTGGATAAATTACTTACTACTTCTTTCCAATTTTCTTTTAAAACTTGATCTCTTGACATTTGATTTTTATTATTAGTCTGCAAATATACAAATCGATTCATGTATATTTACAAAAACGATTACATGAATACTTTTGATATTATTATTTCAGCCTTGTTAATTTTTGGTTTTATAAGAGGATTGTTAAAAGGATTATTTGTTGAAATAGCTTCATTAGCAGCATTAATACTTGGCGTTTATGGAGCAATCCATTTTTCTTATTTTGCTTCAAATATCTTAAAAGACCATGTTTCTTGGGATGAAAAATATCTTACTATTGTTGCCTTTGCATTAACCTTTGCTATAATTGTAATTGTAATTGCGCTTTTAGGAAAATTACTTACAAAAATTGCCAATTTTGCAGCCTTAGGTTTTTTAAATAAATTATTAGGCGGCGTTTTTGGTGCATTAAAAATTGGATTAATTTTAAGTGTTGTGCTATTAGTTTTTAATAAACTTAATAATACTATTCCGTTTTTATCGGTAGAGCAGCAAAACGAAACTATTTTGTATGAGCCTGTAAAAAATTTGGCTCCAACATTGTTCCCAAATTTTATAAAAATAATTGACTCTGAAAATAATGATACAGAAGCTAAAGATTAGTTTGTTAGGTTAAAACCTAAAAACCATTAAAGCATTTAATTCATTTTTATATGCAAAAATTACCTTTAATAAAAAACATTATTTATGTAATTGTTGTTTTTACTATGTTTAATTGTCAAGAAAAAGGCAATAATTCATTTAGTATTTCAGGCAAAATAAAATCTATAAAAAATAGCAAACTAATACTTTCCAAATTTAATGATTTTCAACAAAATAAAACCGTTGTAATTGATACTATAACCGTTAACAGAAAAGGTGAATTTAATTCCGTTTACGTTTTAAAACCAGGTATTTTTAAGCTAGAATATAAGAATAAAACCATCCTTTTAGCAATTGACAAAGGACAACAACTTAGAATAAAAGGTGATAATTTTGAAAGTTTAAAAATAAAAGGCTCAAAAGATACTAAGCTTTTAATGAAGTATGAAAAACTTAGGCAAATCTCTTTAAATAAGTTAGTAATTGCTCTAAGAAATAAAATCGCCAAATTAAAAAAAGAAGGTGCTTCTACATCAAAAATTACTGAACTTAGGCTTTTAGAAGTAAATAATTATCAGCTTCATTTAAAAAATTTAATGCAGTTTGTAAAAGAAAAAATGGGAGCGTCTATTGCTATTTATCCAACATCTACAAGATGGATTGGTGGTGAATATTTACCTTTTTTAGATACGTTAGTTGCGGAATTTGCTATACAACATCCCAACTCAAAAATTACTTCTAAATTAAAAGAGCGTGTTGCTATTTTAAAAAAAACCTCGCTTGGTGCAAAAATGGTAAATATATCTATACCAGATACTACATTGGTAAACATAAATTTAAAACAAGTAAAAGGGAAATACACACTTATCGATTTTTGGGCAAGCTGGTGTCCTCCTTGTAGAACTGAAAGTGTTTTATTAAATAATTTATACGACAACTATCATAAAAAAGGATTTGAAATTTATAGTATTTCTTTAGATTCTAAAAAAGAAAGTTGGCTTAAAGCAATTAAAAAGGATAATAGAAAATGGATTAATGTTTCCAATTTAAAAGGATTTAACACCTCAATTGCAAAAGAATATGGAATTTCTGCACTTCCTTTTAATATTTTAATGGATGAAAATCAAAACATTATTGCCGTAAATATTTACGGAGAAGCCTTAAAATTAAAACTTAAAAGTTTATTTTAAATTAAATTTCTTTTAAATCGTCTGCTAAAATCCAACCCGTTTTACCATCGGATAGTTTTATTTTTTTCCAACTATCTAATTCATCTAAAATAATCACTTTGGTTCCTTCGTGTAACTCAAATACTGCATCGCTATTTATTGAAGGTGCGCTATTAACTTCTACCTTTATAGCAAAAATAATGGCAGTTTTATTTTTTTGAAGTTGTTTATAATTTTCCATAGAAAAAAACAGGGTAACAATTAAAACAACCAAAGAAATTATAGCTGAATTAAAAAACAATAATTTTTTGTTGGAAGAATAGGTAAAATAATATAGCAAAAAGAAAATGGCAACTAAAAAGGATGCAACAACAGCTATAATTGCCCAAGTATTATAGGAGATTTTTTGAATTATATTAGTTGAAAATTTTTGCAAGAAGGTTTTTGGCAATTCATCAATAACATCAATAGTCATTCTTTTTGCAAAGCCTAAATTGGTAATTGCTTTTTGGTTTTCCGGATTTATTTTTAAAGCTTTTTCGTAGTAATATATGGCTGGTGCTACTTTATTTAATTTATAATAACAATTTCCTAAATTAAAATATAAATCATCGGATTGTAATCCTTTATCTTCAATAGATTTGTATAATTCTACTGCTTTTAAATAATCTCCATTTCTATACAATTCATTTCCTTTAGAAAAGGTTTCTTTTGGAGATTGTGCTATTATTACCGTAGTAAACAATAAAAACCAACTAAAAATTACATTTTTCATATTATAAATGTTTATCTAATTTAGTAATTACATTTTTCGCTTTTTCAAATTCATTTTCCATCATAACATTTGATGTTGGTGTAAACCTTGCAAAATCACAATCTTTCAAAACTTCAATAAATTCATCTATAATGGCTTTATCTACATTTTTGTTTTGTAGTAATTCTGTAATTTTTTCAATAGAAATATCAGAAGTTTCAACCAAAAGTTTTGCTTTTAAAAAGTTATGAAGTGCTTTTTCTAATGCAATATAAAATGCTTCTTTTTTACCTAATTGTTTTTTTGCTTCAGATAAATATTTTTTCGCCAAACGATCCGCTTTACGTATTTTATTTCCGAATACATCTTTAGCGCGTTCTGCACGTTTTTTACCAATAAACATGCCAATTGGAATAGCTAAAAACGGCAATAATAGCAACCAATAAAATTTAGTAGAGTATAAAAAATCGTCTTTTTTATTAGTCTCAAATTCAGTATTTAAAGTAACAAAACGGAAACTATTATTTTCAACTACTCGTTTCTTATTATTTTTAATTGTGTCTGTAATAGAAGGAATTTCTTTTCCTTCTGTAACCTCCACAATTATATCGTTTGATTTTAATGTTTTATACTGTTTATCCTTTATATCAAAATAACTAAAAGTAACTGCTGGTATTTTATATTTTCCTTTAAATTGAGGTACCACCGTATAAATATCAGAAATGCTTCCTCTTAAACCTATTAATGAAGTATTTACTTTTTCTTTATGTTCTGGAGTAAAAATTTCTAATTGTTTTGGTGTGGTTATTTTAGGAATATCAAATAATTTTAAATTTCCTCTACCTGTAACTTCCACTTTAATTTGTGCTGCTTCATTAGCTTTTAACACATTTTTATCTGTTGTAACATTTAGTTGAAATTCGCCAACAGCACCTGAAAAATTAATAGGCTTTCCTTTTTTCGGCAAAGCTTTTACGTTAATATATTTTACTGCAGATTGTGTATCGTAATTAATATTATTGGTTATCATATTTCCAAAAAAATCGCCTCTACCAGTTGGTACGCCAACGGAAAAATCCATTTTCATAGGCTCAATTTTTAATTTTCCTGCTCGTTGAGGAATTAAAACTGCTTTTTTAAGAATTATATATCTATAATTTTCTCCGTTATAAGTTCCGTTTTTAATATTAATGTTTTTTACATTTATATCTTGATTCCAAAAACCATTATATTGAGGAGCTTCAGTAATTCGCCAATTTTTTACACTAATATTCTGACTTACATATAATTTATAAACCACATAAATACCTTCACCTAAAAATGGTTTTTGGTTAGAAACCTCCGCTACTAAATGGATATTTTGCTGTGCTACATAAAGTGGGTTATTTGGGTCTTTTGGTACCTCAACCGCTTTAACTACATTTATTTTAACCGAATTTGATGCTATTAACTTCCCGTCATATTCAATTTTAGCAGGAGCAATGGTAAACGCACCTATTTTTTTAGGTTGTAAAATATAAATATACGATTGAGAATAACTTGCCTTGCCATTTATCCAAGATTGATTTACGGATGAACTTGGTCCGCCAACTACTTTAAAATTAGAAAATGAAGGTGCCTGAAAATTATCAGCACCTTGTTTATTAACCGAAAATTCAATTCTAAAACGTTGGTTTACGCCTAATTTACTTTTACTTACAGATGTTGTAAAATTTATTTGAGCAAATACAAATTCCGTTGTAATTATTAAAAACCCTAGTATGTAAAATTTACGTAATTTCATTTTTTTACCAGTCCTTTTCTTGTTTGATTTTTCTGCCTTTTGCTTTTTTGGCATTCAATTTTTTTTGTGTTTTATTTTCCTCATTATTCATAGCATCTAATAACTGTTTCATTTGTTCAGGAGACAATTGATTTGGACGAGGTTTAGGTGGTTGCTTTTTTTGATCTTTAGGCTTATTTTTCTTTGAATCTCCTTTGTCATCTTTTTTATCTTTCCCCTTATTTTTATCCTTTTTATTATCCTTATTGTCTTTATTTTTGTCCTTTTTGTTTTTATTTTTCTTGTCTTTATTATCCTTGTTATTCTTTTTATCCTTATTATTTTTGTTGTTTTTATTTTGATTTTGTTGCTTTTTAAGCATTTTTTGAGCCAACGCTAAATTATATCTAGTTTCATCATCTTTTGAGTTGTTTCGCATAGAATTTTTATATGCTTCAACAGCCTTGGCATATTGTTTAGCTTTCATAAATGTGTTTCCCATATTATGAAAAGCCTCTGCTTTATTCATTTTCTTTTTAAAAGATTTTTCAACCAATTGATATTGACCTACAGCTTCTTTATTTCTTTTTTGTTGATAAATTGCATTCCCTAAATTATAAGATGCTTTTGGGTAATTAGGATTATTATCTAGAGCTTTTTTATAAGCAACCTCTGCATCTTTAAACTTTAACTGATTGTACAATTCATTTCCTTTTCTAACATTTTCTCTGGCAATACGCTCTAATTTTTTTTGATTTTTTTGTTGCGCAAAACCAATG
>DGOU01000031.1:2182-19579 GCA_002390165.1 Lutibacter sp. UBA4458 | reverse complement strand
ATAAACCATTGAAATTGTGATTTATAATCTGAAAACTGTTTCGCATCAAACTCCGTTTTATCTGCTTTTAACAATAAATTATTAATAAAATCAATTGCTTTTTGCGTTTTATTGCCATCAATATATTTTCCTTTTCCTGCAGATGCTAATTCTGATAATATTTTTGGGTTTAACTGTGTAATTACTACTTCACCTTTGCTATCCTTTTTATAACTAACAATTGTTCCTTCATTTTTTATAGGAATTGGTCCTCCTTTTTCTGTGCCAATACCAATGGTATATACTTTAATACCTTCTTTGTTTGCTTTTTCTACAGAACTCAATGCATTTTCTCCGTGATCTTCACCGTCAGAAACTACAAATAAATATCGATTGGTTTGTTCGTTATCATCAAAAAAAGTAGTGCTTCTGTCAATTGCTTCATTAATTGCAGTTCCTTGGCTAGAAACCATATCTGGACTCGCATTTTGCAAAAACATTTTTGCTGCAGCATGATCTGTGGTAATTGGTAATAATGGATAAGAATTTCCTGCATATACAATAATACCTATTCTATCACTGCCTAAATTATCTATTATTTTAGAGATTATTTGTTTGGCTTTATCTAATCTGCTTGGCGCAATATCTTCGGCCAACATACTTTTAGAAACGTCTAACGCAAAAACAATATCTACTCCTTCTCTTTTAACGGTTTCTAATTTAGTTCCCATTTTTGGGTTTACTAAAGAAATTACTACAAAAGCAATAGCAATAGAAAGCATTATAAACTTTAAAACAGATTTAAAAGTAGAACGTTCTGGGTTTAATTTATTAAACAAAACCGCTGGAGCAAATTGTTTTTGTTTTCTTTTTTTCCACCAAAGCACTCCAATAAATAAAACCAATATTGCTGGAATTATAAGCAAATAATAAAAATATGTTGGTTCTTCTAATTGGTACATCTTTTTTATTAATTAAATGAAACTTTTAAATATGGTGTTTTTTAATACAAATTCAAGTAAAATAAAGAACAAAGCCAATAGCACTAATTCTCTATATTTTTCATTGTAATTATAATATTTAAACTCGTTTATTTTTGTTTTTTCGAGCTTATTAATTTCGTTGTAAATTGCTTTTAACTTAGTATTATCTGTAGCTCTAAAATATTTTCCTCCTGTTTCTTTTGCTATATATTTTAGCAAACCTTCATCTATTTCTACAGGAGAGTTTCGGAACAATAATTTACCAGTTCTTGGATCTTTAGCATAAGGAAAAGACGCTGTTCCGTTAGTTCCCAAACCAATAGTATATACTTTTACTCCTAAACCAACTGCTAACTCTGTAGCGGTTTTTGGATCTACAAATCCTGTATTATTTACCCCATCGGTTAATAATATAATAACTTTACTTTTTGCTTTACTTCCTTTTAATCTGTTAACTGCAGAGCCTAATCCCATACCAATTGCTGTTCCACCATCTAATTCTCCCCACTTTAAATTTTCTATCGTGTTTCTAACAATTCGTTTATCGCTAGTTATTGGGGTTTTAGTAAAGCTTTCTCCAGCGTAAACTACAATGCCAATTCTGTCATTTGGTCGTTGATTAACAAACTGAATAGCTACTTTTTTTAATGCTTCTAATCGATTTGGTTTTAAATCGCGGGCTAACATACTTGCAGAAACATCAATTGCCATAACAATATCAATTCCTTTATTAGTTTTTGTTCGTTTACTTATTGCTACATTTCTAGGGCGAGCTAAAGCAATAATTAATAAACCAATTGCAAGTACTCTTAAAATTGCTAAAAATGGTTTTAATTTTGAAACTAAAGATGGCGATGCTTTAAAACCTTTTAAACTTGCTATGGTTAGTGTTGATGCTTCTTTTTTTTGAATTAAGAAATACCATGCTGCTATTATTGGCAATAACAATAACAACCATAAAAACTGAGGATGCATAAACTCAAAATTATTCCAATTCATTTTCAGTCTTTTTTATGGGTTTTAAATTTTGCAGAATTCGTTCAGACAATGTTCTGTCTGTTTTAATTTCTTCTACAATTGGTTTTGATTTTGCAAATTTTACTAAATCTGCATTTTGTAATACCTCTTTTAGTTCTGTAATAGTTTCTTTTGAAATACCTAATTTACTTGATTCATTAAAATCTTTAATTGTTTCTAATAATTCATTGGTTGTAGATTCTAATGCAGGAATGTTAATGTCTTTTTCTATATATGCTCTAACTATTTCAGTTAATTCGGAATAATACAGTTTAATTTTGTGCTGTTTTAATAATTGTTTTTCATCTAAAGCTTTTAATCGTTCCATAGCTTCTTGAATTGGTGGAACATAAACGGCTACTACCTCCTTTTTAGCTTTTTTCCTTAAAATAAAGTACAAAATAATTGCAATAATTGCCAGCAAAGGAAAAATTAACCACCACAAGTGTAAATAATCATCTGCTGTTTTAGGTTCTCTCATTACAGCTTTTATAGGAAACAATTTTTGCTTGGTAGTATCTACTTTTACCGTAGCAACGTTTATTAATAAAGAATCGGTAAGGTATTTTTTATTATTTACAATCAGTTGTTGCTGTGGAATTACATATTGACCACTATCAAAACTAGTGAGCACGTATTTTTTTTCTAACCTATTTTTTAAAGTATCTACAGGAAATGCTTCTACAACTTCTACTTTATGCAAACTATCTAACTGAAGTTTTGGAAAAATTACTTGATCTTCACCATCAACTGATACTTTGTATTGAAATTGTTCTCCTATTCTAATAAATGTAGTATCCATACTCGTTTTCACAGGATTTTCTTGTGAAAATCCAATAAATCCGATACAAATCATTATATATACTAAATATTTTTTTCTGAGGTTCATGCTATCTTACTCCTTTTTGCTTAAAATATCCTAGTAATTTTTTTACATAACTCTCACCTATTTGAGTACTTATTACTCCTGCTCCACTATGGCTAAATGATTTTTCAAAATAATCTACCGTTTTTAAATAATAACTAGCATAACTATTTCTAACCTTTTTAGAGGCTGTATTTACAAGCATAACTTCTTTTGTTTCTGCATCTAACATTGGAACTAAACCTAAGTTTGGTATGGTAATTTCATGTTTATCAAAAACTCGTATTCCTGTAACATCATGTTTTTTACCTACAATTTTTAGAGTGGACACATAATTATCATCTAAAAAATCAGATAGCATAAAAACAATAGCTTTTTTCTTTTGAACGCTAGACATAAACTTTAATGCTTCAGAAATGTTTGTTTCGGTGCTTTTAGGTTTAAATTCAATTAATTCTCTGATAATTCGTAAAACATGACTCTTTCCTTTTTTTGGAGGAATATATAATTCTACTTGATTAGAGAACAATAAAAGACCAACCTTATCATTATTTTGAATTGCAGAAAATGCCAAAGTCGCAGCAATTTCTGTTATTGTATTTTTCTTAAATTGTTGGGTAGTACCAAAAAATTCCGAGCCACTTACATCTACCATTAAAACCATTGTTAATTCACGTTCTTCTTCAAAAACTTTAACATAAGGTTCGTTATATCTTGCAGTAACATTCCAATCAATAGATCTAACATCATCGCCATATTGGTATTGTCTTACTTCTGAAAAAGTCATACCTCGTCCTTTAAATGAACTATGGTATTCACCAGAAAAAATATGATCCGACAAACGACGTGTCTTAATCTCTATTTTTCGTACTTTTTTAAGTAATTCTTTAGTTTCCATTAGGCTATCTCTCAAACCCGCTTTCCAAAGGAAAGAAGACTTTTAATTTTATTGTTTAAATAATCGTTCTCAAAATTTCCCCTTAGGGGAATTAAAATGACTTAAGGGACTTCAATTTCATTAACAATTTTAGATATAATTTCTTCGGAAGTAATATTTTCAGCTTCTGCTTCGTAAGTAACTCCAATTCTATGACGTAAAACATCATGAACCATGGCTCTTACATCTTCAGGAATAACATAACCTCTTCGTCTAATAAATGCATAACATTTTGCAGCTAAAGCTAAATTGATACTTCCACGAGGAGAAGCTCCAAAACTAATAAGACCTTTTAAATCTGGTAAATTATATTTTTCTGGATAACGAGTTGCAAAAATAATATCTAAAATATATTTTTCAATTTTCTCATCCATATAAACTTCTTTAACCGCATTTCTTGCTCTGTTAATTTGCTCTAAAGAAGCTACTGATTTTACATCGCCATAACTTCCATTTAAATTTTGACGCATTATTAATTGCTCTTCAGAAATTTTTGGATAATCTATTACCGTTTTCAACATAAATCTATCTACTTGGGCTTCTGGCAAAGGATATGTACCTTCCTGCTCAACAGGATTTTGGGTTGCCATTACTAAAAAAGGATCGTCTAATTTAAAGGTAGTATCGCCAATAGTAATTTGACGCTCTTGCATGGCTTCTAACAATGCCGATTGCACTTTTGCAGGAGCTCTGTTTATTTCATCAGCTAACACAAAATTGGCAAAAATTGGTCCTTTTTTTATGGTAAAATCATTGTCTTTAACGCTATAAATCATAGTTCCAACAACATCTGCAGGTAGTAAATCAGGAGTAAATTGTAATCTACTAAAATCACCTTGAACGGCTTTTGACAACGTACTAATTGCTAATGTTTTTGCCAAACCCGGAACACCTTCCAGCAAAATATGTCCATTACCAAGTAAACCAATAAGTAATCGTTCAACCATATGTTTTTGTCCAACAATTACTTTATTCATTTCCATCATTAATAAGTCCACAAAAGCACTTTCTACTTCTATTTTTTCATTGATAGCTTTAATATCAACCGATACATTACTTTCTTCTAACATGTTACATTTATTTTTTGGGTAAAATAATTTACTTGAAATTCACGGTGCAAGTAGCAAATAAATTTCATTTTTAGCTGTTAAAAATAGGTTAAAAATTAGGATAAAACTCAATGTTTAACAGGATTTTCACTTTTAAAAACTTCAGTTATATATTATTACAAAACTATTTAAACATGTTGCAATATTAATTGTTATTTATTAATCATTTAGAAATAAAAATGTTAAATATGTGCATTTTTAATTAATTTATTTGCTAGCCTTTAACATTTTTTTAATATTTGCTCGAATTTAAATCTATACTATATGAAAAAATCAACTACACGATTAAAATTATTATCGTTATTATTATTTTTACCTGTACTAACATGGGCACAAACAACCATTTCAGGTAAAATTGTTGACACTAAAGGGGGCGCAGTTCCTTTTGCTACTATTGTTGAAGAAAATACCTCGAACGGTACAACTTCTAACGAACAAGGTTATTTTGAATTTAAAATTTCAAAGCTACCAACTACGTTAACTACTTCTTTTGTGGGTTTTGCTACAAAACAACAGTATGTTACTTCAGAAACAGATATTTTAATAACTTTAAAGGAAGAAAGTCAGGCTTTAGATGAAATTGTGGTTACTGGAAACAGAACGAAACCTAGAACAATTTTAGATTCTCCTGTGCCAGTAGATAATATTGGAGCTAAGGAATTAACTTCTAGCGGTAAAACTAATATTGAAGAAATGCTTACTTTTAAAGTACCTTCTTTTAATTCTCAAAACCAAGCTATTTCTGATGCAACTGCACATTATGACCCTGCAGATTTAAGAGGATTAGGGCCAAGTAGAACTTTGGTATTGGTTAATGGAAAACGTAAAAACCAAAGTGCTCAAGTTTATTTAAACAGAACACCTGGTAAAGGAGAAGTTGGAACAGATTTAAAAAGTATACCAACTGCTGCTATTGATCACATTGAAGTTTTACGTGATGGAGCTGCAGCACAGTATGGTTCAGATGCCATTGCTGGGGTAATAAATATTATTTTAAAGAAAAATACAGATTATTCTACTTTTACTACCAAAGCAGGTGTAACTAAAGAAGGTGATGGTTTTAATTTTAGATCCGATTTTAACACTGGCTTTACTTTTGGTAATGGTGGTTCTGCTAACGTTACTTTAGGATATTCTACTCAAAAACTTACTAATAGAGCTGGTACTCCTGGTGTTGCAGATTTACCTGGAGATGCTAGACCAAATGAAATTCAATGGGCTCAAGAAAATCCAGATTTAGGAATGCACGTTGGGCAACCAGATATGGAAAAGAAAGATTTAGAAGTGAATTTAACGCATCCTCTTAGTAATAATGCAGAATTATACTCTTTTCATGCTTATACTACACGTAATGGTAGAAGTTTTGCTTATTATAGAGCTCCATATTGGAGAAGAGATGTTGCAGATGCAGAATTTATAACTAGATCTGAAGACTTTAAAGGGTATCAACCTACTTTTGAAACTTTAATTAAAGATTATTTAGACGCTACAGGAATTAAATTCCGTTTTGCAGAAGGCTGGGATGTTGATGCAAGTTTAACCTATGGAGCAAATAGTGTGTCTTATACCGTTAATAATTCTATTAATAGAGATTATTTAGCAGATCATGGAACTTCACCAAGAACTTTTCATCCAGGTGGTTACCGTTTACAAAATGTAGTTGGAAATATTGATGTTACAGGAGAACTTTCTGAACAAGTTTCTTTAGCCATGGGATTAGAGTGGAAAAATGAGTATTTTAACGCATTTGAAGGAGATCCTTTATCTTACTATAAAGGAGGTTCTGACTCTTTTGCCGGTATTAAACCTGCAGAGGCCGGAGCTTGGAATAGAAGTAATTTTGCTGGATATGCACAAATAGATTATGATATTTCTGATGCATTTTTATTAGGTGTTGCAGGTAGATATGAAGATTATTCTGATTTTGGAAGTAATTTTTCATGGAAAGTTAATGGACGTTATAAACTAGGTTCAAATGGTGCACTTAGAGCATCCTATAGTACAGGATTTAGAGCGCCAACATTACACCAAAGATATTTAACTAATAGTCAATATATTATTGTAGCTGGTTCTTCTGAACCTTTATTGCAAGGTACATTAGCAAACGATAATTCAGCAGTTAAAGCATTAGGCGTACCAAGCTTATTTGCAGAAACTTCTAAAAATGTATCTGCTGGTTTAACGTATAAATTTAATAGAAATTTCTCAGCTTCATTTGATTTTTATCAAATAAAAGTAGATGATCGTGTATTATTCTCTTCTCAAATTGGATCACTAGATGGCAATTTGGATGGTTCTGATGCTGTAGAGCAAATTTTAATTGATAATAATGTTGTAGCGGTACAATTCTTTATTAATGCTGGTAACACTAAAACAACTGGAGCAGATGTAGTTGTAAACTACAAAAACGATGGTGGGTTTAAAGCTAGTTTAGCTGCGAATTTTAACAAAACCACACTTGACGCTATTACAACTCCAACTGCATTAGCTTCTGGAGGATATAATATTTTTGACAGACAAGAGCAAGGTTTAATAACTAATTCAAGACCAAAATCTAAAGTTATTTTAGGTTTAAACCAAGAAATAGACAAATGGAACTTTGGATTAGACAACACCATGTTTGGAAAAGTAACTATTACGCACCCACAATCTGGCGGTGTTGATCAAGAATTAGGATCAAAAGTGGTTACTGATTTCCATTTAACCTATAACTTAACAGATAAAATTACAATGAACGCTGTAGTTAACAATTTATTTGATGTATATCCAGATCCTACGGATCCTTCAACAAATACTGCGCAAGCTGGAACAAGATTTATTTATTCATCTGAAGTTCAACAATTAGGTCAATTAGGAACTACTTTTAGTATTGGTTTAAATTATCAATTCTAAATTAAAAGTCTAACTTATAAATTAAAAAGCATCTCACTTGTGAGATGCTTTTTTTATGAATACGTTTTTAAAATTAATTCATTTCCATCAAAAACTGCGTAGGTAAAATGAGTAATCCAATCGCCAGTATTAATATATTTTGAAGTTTCGGAAACCTGAATTTCCATAGGCAAATGTCTATGCCCAAATAAAAAATAATCGTAGTTTTTTATGGTTAGCTTTTTTTTACAATATTTTACTAACCATTCGTTATCTTCCCCTAAAAATTTAACATCTTCTTCTCCTGAAATTAATTTATTTTTAACCGATAAATATTGTGCTAATCTAACTCCAATATCAGGATGCAACCACTTAAATAACCATTGAGAAAAAGGATTGGTAAATACTTTTTTCATTCGTTTATAGCCTTTATCTCCAGGACCTAAACCATCGCCATGGCCAATTAAAAAAAGTTTATTATTAAAGGTGAATTCATTTGGTTTATGATACACAGTAAGGTTTAATTCTTTTTCAAAATAATCTTTCACCCATAAATCATGGTTTCCTACAAAAAAATGAATTTTTATTCCGCTATCGCTCAATTCAGCAAGTTTACCTAAAACTCTAACAAATCCTTTCGGAATAACTTTACCATATTCAAACCAAAAATCGAACAAATCTCCTAATAAAAAAATAGCATCTGCATCAACTTTTATAAAATCTAGCCAGCTTATAAATTTTTGCTCTCGTAATTTACTTTTTTCATAAGTTGGCGCACCAAAATGCTGATCGGAAGCGAAATATATTTTTTTTGAAATATTCAAAATTGAAATGGTTTTGTTTTCAAAGATAAGATTAACATTTAATAACTAACAACTATTAATTTTTGCCATCTAATTCTATTACCTTTTTAATCACATTATCATTATGCTCTGTAATCATAAAGTAACCAGTTTCTCCAAATAAATTTCTAGCAATTAATGCCTTTAAGTAAATTTTCAAATTCTTTTTAGATTTTGATGAAATAAGAGTTTTTACATCAATAAAATTTAAATACGATTGAATTACTTTATCTGATTTATCAAAATCAGTAACAAAATCCTTTAACTTCCAAGAAGCTAATTCATTTCTATGATTATCTACATAATTAAAAACAAACTCATTCAACATTCCATATAATTTATTACTAAAAACACTTGTGGTATCAATAGGAACAAAAACATCTGGAATTATTCCTCCACCACCATAAACTACTTTACCTTTTGGCGTTGTAAATTTTAAATGATCATCTACTTTAATACTATCTTTTGATAACAATTCTCCATTATGAATACGATTTAAATAATCGTTTTCATAAGCAGTATTATCTTTATGATTATAAGGTTTTTGAATAGAACGTCCGGTTGGTGTATAGTACCTTGAGGTAGTAAGCCTAACTGCTGAACCATCGCCTAAATCCATTTCTTGTTGCACCAGCCCTTTACCAAAAGAACGTCTTCCAACAATAACTCCTCTATCGTTATCTTGTAAAGCTCCAGACACTATTTCGCTAGCGGAAGCAGAATTTTCATTAATTAAAACATACACTTTCCCGTCTTCAAAATCTCCTTTATCCGTTGCAAAAGATTTATCTACTTCACCATATTTATTTTTAGTAAAAACTATAAGTTTTCCATCGGTTAAAAATTCATCGACTATTTTATTTGCAATATCCATAAAACCTCCAGGGTTTCCTCTTAAATCCAAGGTTAAAGAAGTTATTCCTTCAGATTTTAAAGTCTCTAAAGCAACTTTAAATTCTTTATAGGTGGTTCTTGCAAATCGATCAATTTTAATATAACCTAAAGTTTTATTAATCCTATAATAAGATGGCACACTAATAATTGGTACTTCACCTCTAATAATAGGAAATTTTAAAATTTTATGGGTTGATTTTCTATAAACGGTAACCTCCACTTTAGTATCTGGTTCTCCTTTTAACGATTTAATAACTGCATCAGAAATTTTCCGATTTCCTGAAATAGTTTTTCCTTCTGTTTTGTTTACTTCTGCTTTTTTTAAAATGGACTTACCAAAAAGAGTATCGTTATTTGCAGTTAAAATTCTATCTCCATCTTTTATTCCTGCTTTTTCACTAGGGCCTCCTTTTATAACGCTACTAACTGCAACCGTATCTTCATGCATTAAAAAGGAAACTCCTATGCCTACAAACTTCCCTTGCATGGTTTCTGTTACACTTTTTAATTCATTTTTAGGAATATAAACCGAATGCGGATCTAATTCACTTAGCATTTTTGTAATAGCATCATCTAACAAACTATCGGTATCTACCTTATCTACATAATCGTAATTTATATAATCTATTAGTCTTTTTATTTTAGCTTCATTAGTGTTTGAACTAAATAATACTGGTTTCTTTTTAAAGTTGAAAAGTGTACCAATAGCTATTCCAATTATAACGGCAATTGCTAAATATAATGGTAAATTTATTTTTCTTTTGCTCATTTTAAATTTTTAAGATGTGTGATTTCCACACCTGCTTTTTCTAAAAAATCAAGACCAGAAGTGTCTTTATATGTCTTAGCATAAACTACCCTTTTAATTCCTGATTGGTGAATTAATTTACTACATTCCTTACAAGGAGACATGGTTATATATAACGTAGAATTTCTACAAGATTGTGTTGAAGAAGCAACTTTTAATATGGCATTTGCTTCAGCATGTAAAACATACCATTTTGTTTTTTCAGCTTCTTCACAATTATTTTCAAATCCTGTTGGCGTTCCGTTAAAACCATCTGAAATAATCATTCGGTCTTTTACAATTAAAGCTCCCACTTTTTTGCGCTCACAAAATGATAATTTAGCCCATTCAAAAGCCATTCTCATATATGCGGTATCGTATTTTAGAAGTTTTTTATTCATTTTTATTTCAGAATTACGAATGTACTAAGAAACTTATATTTTAAAAGTTAAAAATTACCAAAAAATATTTCTTTTTAAAATTGGTAAAACAACTCCTATTACAATAGATGAAATTACTAATATCCAATCTCTTTTTGAAAAACGAAAAATAGATTGAAAAATAAAACCAAAAATAAGTACAATAATTACAATAACTATTTGAGCCATTTCAATACCCAAAGCAAATTCTAGTAATGGAATTAATTTACTGTGTGCACTTCCTATTAACATTTTAAAATATCCTGAAAATCCAAGTCCGTGAATTAATCCAAAAAACAAAGCAAACACTAAATTTATATTGGTTTTAGTTTGCTTTGTGGTGTTTTTAACATAAAAAATATTAACTAAAGCCGTTATTAAAATAGTCATCGCTATTAAAAATTCTACCCATTTTGTGCTTACCGAAATTACATGGTAAGAAGATAAAATTAACGTTAATGTATGACCAATAGTAAATGCAGTAATTAACCAAATTACTTTTTTAATGTTTTTAAAATCATAAACTACCGTTAAGGCAATTAAAAATAGAATATGATCATAGGCATTCCAATCTAAAACGTGAAATAATCCTTGTTTAACGAAGAAAATAAAATTATCCATATATTTTTTAAAATTTCAAACCCAAATATATAAAAAGAAATAGGATAAAAGTTGTTATTTAAACCAATTATTAACAAGTTCTTTTTCTACTTGTTTATCAAATTTATAAGTAAATTCATTTTTTATAGCATCGTATTCATAATCTTTTCCCCATTCTTCAAAATTCTCAGCAACTTGTTTAATGCTATTGCAAACAAACAGAATTTCTTTATTGGTTATGGTTGGGTGAATAGACATACGTACCCATCCTGGCCGTTCAATTAAACAACCTTCACTTATTTGATTTTCAATTCCTTTTGATGTTTGCTGATCTAAATGCAATAAATAATGCCCGTAAGTTCCTGCACATGAACAACCTCCGCGAGTTTGAATCCCAAATTTATCATTCAGTAATTTTACAATTAAGTTAAAATGAGCATTTTCAACAAAAAAGGAGAAAATACCTAATCTATTAGTATGTTGTTTTGCTAAAATGGTGAGATTTGGAATTTTATTAAGTTTTTTAAATACCATTTCATTTATTTCATGCTCTCTCTCCAAAATTTTATCTACACTCATTTGTTCTTTTAGCTGAATGGCCAAAGCAACTTTTATCGCTTGTAAAAATCCTGGAGTACCGCCATCTTCGCGAGTTTCAATATCATCAATATAATCATGTTCTCCCCATGGGTTAGTGTACATTACGGTACCACCTCCCGGATTATCAGGGACCATATTTTTATATAATTTTTTATTAAATAATAACACGCCTGAAGTTCCTGGTCCGCCTAAAAATTTATGAGGAGAAAAGAAAATAGCATCTAAATAAGTTTCCTTTTCTTTCGGATGCATATCAATTTTCACATACGGAGCCGAACAAGCAAAATCAACAAAACAAAGCCCGCCAAATTCATGCACTATTTTTGCTATTTTATGATATTCTGTTCTTATTCCTGTAACATTTGAACAAGCTGTAACAGAAGCTATTTTTATAGGTCTATTTTTATATTTTTCTAATAGTTTTTTAAAACTTTTGAAACAAAATAATCCATTATCTTGACAAGGGATAATTTCAACATCTGCAATAGTTTCTAACCAAGAAGTTTGATTAGAATGATGTTCCATATGCGATATAAATACAATAGGCTTTAAATCGTCAGGTATTTTGGTATATTCTTTTAAATTTTCAGAAACTTTTAATCCTAAAATTCGTTGAAACTTATTAATTACACCTGTCATTCCTGTTCCGCTGGTTATTAAAACATCTTCATTACTAGCGTTAACATGTTGTTTAATAATATTTCTTGCTTTATGATATGCTGAAGTCATTACCGAACCGGTTGTAGAAGTTTCGGTATGCGTATTAGCAACAAACGGACCAAAAGTATTTACCATTTTTTCTTCAATTGGTCTATACATTCTTCCGCTGGCAGTCCAATCGGTATAAATAATTTCTTTTTCTCCAAAAGGTGATGAAAAGGTTTGACCGTTTCCAACAATATTTTCCCTAAATTTTTGAAAATAAATTTCTAAAACCGACGGATTTGTTTCGGTATTATTTTTGAAATTTGACTTTGAAATATCACTCATGCTACATCACTTTTTTAAACCTTATAAAACACACAAATTTAGTAAACCAAGATAACAATTTATGCTATAATTATTACTAATTAATATTTTGAAATGCCATCCTTAAGCCAATTAAGAAATTCATCCACATCTGGCGTGTAGCCAACAGGATCGTTTAAATTTTCTTCATTTTGATTAATTAACACATAAAAAGGTTGCGCATTTGTGCCATATTTTATGGTTTCCATTTCGCTCCATTTTTGTCCAATATATCGTAATTTTTTATCAGGATTTAGTTTAGAATTAACTTCTTCTCCTTCGGGCAGTTTTCTTTTATCATCTACATATAATGAAATAAGAACTACTTTGTTTTTAAGAATGAATAACACTCTATCTTTTACCCAAACATTCTGTTCCATTTTTCTACAATTTACACAAGCTTTTCCCGTAAAATCAAGCATTACAGGCTTATTTACTTTTTTTGCATAAGCCAAACCTTTATCGTAATCGTTAAAGGTTAATATATCAAAAGGAGCCATTAAATGCGCTCCATCTGGCAACTCAGAATGGTTAATTTGTGCATTAGCATTTCCTAATTTAGAAAAACCAACGCCATAAGGCGATTCACTATAATGTTGTGGTGGTGGAAAAGCACTAATTAAATTTAAAGGTGCTCCCCATAACCCTGGAATCATATAAATAGTAAACGTTAAAGTTAACAAGCCTAAACTTAATCTTCCTACAGAAATGTGATTATTTGGAGAATCGTGCGGTAACTGTATTTTCCCAAAAAGATAGAAGGTTAAAGTTCCAAAAATGGCAATCCAAATTGCAATAAAAACTTCGCGTTCAAACCAGTGTAAATCCAAAACTAAATCGGCATTGGATAAAAATTTAAAAGCTAAAGCCAGTTCTAAAAATCCTAACACTACTTTTACGGTGTTCAACCATCCACCAGATTTTGGTAGCGAATGCAACCATCCTGGAAATGCTGCAAATAACGCAAAAGGTATTGCTAATGCCAACGAAAAACCGAGCATGCCAACTATTGGTCCAATTTGGTTTCCACCTGCAGCAGCTTGCACTAATAAAGTTCCAACAATTGGACCTGTACATGAAAAAGATACAATTGCCAAGGCTAATGCCATAAAAAAGATGCCAAAAACACCTCCTTTATCTGCTTCTGAATCTATTTTTGTTCCCCAAGAGCTTGGTAATACAATTTCAAAAGCACCTAAAAAAGAAACTGCAAAAACTACCAATAACAAGAAAAACAGCACGTTAAACCAAACATTAGTCGATAACGCATTTAATGCATCGGCTCCAAAAATTGCACTAACTATGGTTCCTAATAAAACATAAATTATTACAATGGAAATTCCGTAAATAATCGCATTTTTTATACCTGCTGCCTTAGACTTACTTTGTTTAGTGAAATAACTCACCGTCATCGGAATCATTGGAAAAACACAAGGTGTAAGCAATGCTGCAAACCCAGAGAAAAACGCAATTAAAAATATGCTTAACAAGGTTTTATCTTTCTTTGGTTTTTTTGGTTTTTTTGAAGTAGATTTTACAGTTGTTTTTGCAGGCGTATCTGTAACAGCTGTTTTTGCAACTACAGCAGAACTATTAGGAGAAATGTTAAAATTTAAATCTACATACGTTGGTGGTAAACAAGTAGTATCATCACAAGTCATAAATTCTACTTCACCTGTAATTTTAATATCCTTATTAGAAGTTATTTTTATTTTTTGCTTAAATGTTGCTTCATTTTCAAAGAATTTAATTTTCATATTAAACACTTTATCATCCACAGTATGTCCTTTTTCTTCAGAAGGTTTTCCTATTAATTCAAAATCTGAGGTTTTAGTAAACGTAAATGCCGTTGGAATTGGTCCATCCTCAGGAACATTTTGAGAATACAAATGCCAATTTTTATCAATGGTTGCTTTTATTACTAAATTATATTCTGTATCGGATATTTTTTCTGTGGAAGTAGTCCATTTTACCGGCTTAAAAATTTGACTGAAAGCAGAAATACTAAACGCAGTAAAAAGTAATAGAAAGATATATTTTTTCATGTTATCGATATAATAGAAAATAAGTGGATTCAAATTTAAACAATAATTATAATTATGTCGAAGAAAGGACTAATTTCCCTAAATATAAAACGTTAAAGTTTTATTAAAGGAATTAAATTCTTGCTTGGTAGGTGTATAAATCAAAATATCTGCCTTTTTTACTAATCAACTCTTCGTGTGTTCCTTGTTCTGCTATTTTTCCTTGTTCAATAACTAATATTTGATTTGCCTGACGAATGGTACTTAACCTATGCGCAATTACAAAAGTGGTTCGTCCTGTAATTAATTTCTGTAAACTTTTTTGAATATAGGTTTCGCTTTCGGTATCTAAATTAGAAGTGGCTTCATCTAAAATTATAATTTTTGGATTTGCCAAAATAGCTCGAGCAATAGCAATTCGCTGGCGTTGCCCTCCAGATAGTTTTACTCCACGCTCTCCAATTACGGTTTCTAATCCTTTTTCAAATCTATCGGTAAATTCATTTACATAAGATGCTTCTACTGCTTTTTGAAGTTCTTCTTGGGTTGCATCTGCTTTTGAGAATAAAATATTTTCTTTAATAGTTCCTTCAAATAAAAATTCATCTTGTAAAACAACCCCTAAATTTTTTCGATAATTATTTAAAGAAACTTTGGATAAGTTTGTTCCATCTATGGTAATTTTTCCAGAAGTTGGGTTTAAAAACGTTGCTGCTAAACCCGCAATAGTTGATTTTCCCGAGCCCGAAGAGCCTACTAAAGCAATTACATTTCCTGCTTTTGCTTCAAAAGAAATATTATGCAATACTTCTGTTCCTTTTTCATAAGAAAAATTAACATTATCAAATATTATATTTCCTTTAATTTCAGAAAGTTTAATGTTTCTAACTAGCGGATCGTCTTCTGGAGTCATATTCATAATTTCTTCAGTTCTGTCCAATCCTGCAAACGATTCGGTTAATTGGCTTCCTATATTACTCATTTGTACAATTGGAGCAATCATAAAACCCAAGTACAAGGTAAATGCTAAAAAATCTCCAAAAGTCATAGTGCCTCCAATTATAAAATAGCCACCCATTCCCATAATTCCAGCAGTTGCCAAACCTAATAAAAGCGTGGAAGAACTTGTTAATAATGCTGTAGAAGTAAGACTTTTTTTAACATTTAAAAATAATTTTTCTACTCCTTTTTCAAAGGTTTTTATTTCTTGATTTTCAGCATTAAATCCTTTTATTACTCTAACACCACTTAAAGTTTCTGTTAATCTACCAGTTACTTCGGCATTAATTATGGCTCTTTTTTTAAAAATAGGACGAATATACCCAAATGCTTTAAGGGCGATAACTGCAAAAATACTGACAGGTACTAAAACATATAAAGTCATTATCGGGCTAATTTTAATTAATAAAATTAAAGAAACCACAGAGGTTAAAGTTCCACCAATAAGTTGCACTAAACCCGTTCCTATTAAATTTCTAACTCCTTCAACATCCGTCATTATACGTGAAACCAAGGCTCCTGATTTATTGTTATCAAAATAGCTAATTGGTAAGGATAATATTTGTTTTTGCACCTGAACACGAAGTTTAGATATTAAATATTGAGCTTCTACACTTAATAATCTAGTTAGTAAAAAAGAGGTAACAGACTGTACCACAATAGCTGCAACCACCACCAACAATAACAGTTTTAGTTGATGAAAATTTTTATTTACTATAACATTATCTATTAAATATTTGCTAGCTCCTGGTAACACCAAACCAGCTAAACGGCTAATAATAATTAAAATAAGCCCAATTATAATAATACCTCGTCTTGGCCAAATAAAAGTTTTAAAGGCTTGTGCTATAGTTACTTTATTTTTTTTAGTTGTCATTTAGTAAATTTTGAAATTGCAAGGTAACAAAAAAAGAATTTTAGAATTATTTAATGAAACGCATAAAAAAACACGATAAAATTATCGTGTTTTTAATTCCTCTGGTGAGTTTTCCTTAATAGCATATAATTACCTAGTAATTAATATTGAATCATCACCTTTAATTCAAATAATATTACTCTTGCATTTCATTTACCATTTATTAAACTAAAACCCTAAATAACAACCAGCTCAAAAAAATAAAATTTAAGAGAACGAACAGCATTACGGTAGTTACTATAGCCACAACTTTAAGGTTATATATTTTTTCTTTTTTAATTTGATATAACATATTAAACAGATTAAAGGTTAAACTTTCCTTTAAACAAGTAATTTAACTATTATACTTGCATAAGGCTTTTTAAACATCCTATCTGTTTTTTATAAATAAACAAACGGATGAAAACAGATTTTTAATTGTGGGGTTTTAGTTTAATTATGGGGTTTTAGCAATTTTCCCAATCACCATTTGGGGACTTTCTTTTTCTTTCGGTAAATATATCACTATAACTAGCTATAAGTCAATACTCAATAAACAGTAATGTTC
>DGOU01000031.1:1661-2121 GCA_002390165.1 Lutibacter sp. UBA4458 | reverse complement strand
CGGTTTTTTCAAGTATGGTTCTGCGGTGGGTATCCACAGTATGCCGGCTTATATTAAGTAATTCTCCAATTTGTTTGCTGTTGTTACCTTTGGCAATGGCTTGGATTATTTCTAATTCGCGCGTGGTTAAATTAGATTGTATTTTTGCTTTAAACCGCTCAATCGTTTGTTTTAACTCATCAATACTTACAGGTTTTAACAAATAATCAAAAGCATCTCTTTTTATGGCATTAATTGCATAATGGTTGTGGGAAGTAACAAATACTATTTTGGTGTGTAAACTATTTCTGTTAATTTCTTCAGCAATTTCCAAACCTGTCATTCCAGGCATTTCAACATCTAAAAAAACTAAATCGGGATGGCTATTTAATATTACCGAAACGCTATCTATTGGATCGGTAATTTGATTTACAATTTCAATTTCAGGAAAATGATTTAATAATATTTTTAAACGATTAAG
>DGOU01000031.1:804-1558 GCA_002390165.1 Lutibacter sp. UBA4458 | reverse complement strand
CTTTATGTTTATCTACTCATTTATGAGTATTACAATACTCAATATATGCTTATTTTGAAATCTCAATCTCAATTTTTAACCCAGTTACTTTATTTTCACTATCCGTAACTTCGCTTAAATGATGTTTAATTTTTTGCTTAGTTAATTGGGTATAATACGTATAAATTTTTTCCATAATTAACAATCCATTACCTGTAGAATTTCTTTTATTTTGATTTTTTGTATTAATACCACCTCCATTATCTTCAATAGTTAATAAAGTACCTTTTTTCTTCTTTTTTATGTTTATGGTTAAAAGTCCGTTTTTTTTATGGGAAAGTCCATGTTTTACCGCATTTTCAACATAGGTAAAAACTACGTGCTTTGGAACCAACATTTTTAAATTTACTTGTTTTGGCGTTTTTATTTCAAAGGTGAACGCATTGTTAAACCTTACTTTTTGTAATTGCAAATAATTTTCAACATAAGCTAGTTCCTCTTCTAAAGTATTGGTAATACTGTCCGATTGTTGCAAGGTTTTACGCATAAAGTCAGAAAATTTACAAATAAAATCATCTGCGGCTAGTTTGTCATCAGTTAATTTCATTTCGCTAATGGTATTTATGGCATTAAATACAAAATGAGAATCTACCTGGTTTTTAATGGTTTTAAGTTGTAATTGTAGTATTTCTTTTTCAATAGCTTTCTTTTTGGCTTCTCTTAATTTTTGTCCTTTTATAATTAAAAAAACAACGCCTAAAACAAATACATAAAC
>DGOU01000031.1:0-753 GCA_002390165.1 Lutibacter sp. UBA4458 | reverse complement strand
CCTTTTTGAATATAAAGCTGGTTTTTATGTTTGTTTAGTTGCTTTAACCCAAATTTAAAAAATACAGAGCTGTTTGTTGGTAATTGAATAGAAACAGGATTTTTAAAATTTTCTCTATAAATGGTAATATTACTCTTATCATTATAATAATTTAACCATTCTTTTTTGCCATCATTATCTATATCCATTTGATATAAATCTGAATTTGGGTTTACTTGAAAATTTCCTACTTCTTTTAAATTATAATTTAAAATAATGCCTGTTCCTTTTGTCTTATCAATTATAATAAACTCCTTCTTCTTTTTATTTAAAAACGGTTTATAATACCAACCAATTGATAATACTTTTTCTTGAAGTTTTTTTCCTTTAATGGTAAACAACATTATTCTGGATGGATATTTTAACCCTTGTTTTGAATTTACCAAACAAAATATTTTGTAACTATCTTTTGTTTTGAATGGAAAACTCCATAACCCTGAAAATGGTGAATCAATTTCAACTGGGTTAAACAAAAAATTTAATTTACTATCTAAAACGGTAAGCCAAGAACTATAATCGGAACGAGAAGTATAACTGGAGTCTAATTCATTTCCCGCGGAATAGTTATGTAGAAGTATTTCATTTTCACCATTATTATTTAGGTCTTCAATTTGATAAATTGCAGAACGATTTGTTAAATGTGGAGATTTACTAATTTTATTAGTTAGGTAATTATATTTATAAACATTACGTGGATAACCTGAATAGCCCGTT
>DGOU01000167.1:22616-24582 GCA_002390165.1 Lutibacter sp. UBA4458 | reverse complement strand
TTACTTGTGCTTATTGCTTAAAATTGGTAAATACTTCAGCTATTATTTAAAAGGAAGTGTCATTCCGTTTATCTGTATTTCAGATGCAAAAAAAGTAATAAACCAAGCACTCCAAAACAACCAGGAACAACAATGGACCATAAAAGTAGAAAAGCTCAAAAAAATAAATGCATTTGAAGCAAACCTACAACAGCAACTCAAAACAATCTCACAACTAAAAATTGCTTTGCTGAGGTCCTAAAATTTATGAATCAATTATTAACAAACGACCTATTTGAATTTCTGTAGTAATTCAAGTTTTAGTAGCGGCTAAGTATCCAAAGAGCGCAGCGGTCTGGATACGTTAGCGGATAAAATGCTAGAATTCAAAGAAATTAAAATCAGTCTTGACTTTTTTGGTTCGTTTTTGTGTCAAGACAAAAATGAACAGATACATTATGAAACTAATAATTGCAGGAGGAAGAAATTTCACCAACTACAAAAAATTGTGCCAAGCATGCGACCACCTCCTCCAGGATCAAACCAACATTGAAATTGTATCTGGAGCCTATTATAAAGGAGCCGATAAACTAGGCGAACAATACGCAAAAGAAAGAGGTTATAAAATAACTCAATTTCCAGCAAACTGGAATAAATATGGAAAATCAGCAGGACCAAAACGAAACCAACAAATGGCAAATTATGCCAATGCTTTAATAGCTTTTTGGGATGGTAAAAGCAAAGGCACTAAAAATAGGATTGATTTAGCAAAAAGCAGCCATTTAAAAGGGATTATTGTATGTTTTTAAAAGAGTTAGTATATGTATAAATATACTTTTATTAGTTTATTTATACATATATGTATACTTTTGTATAAGTTTATATGTGTAAAATTAGCAACTAATGAGAAATAAAAATAAATTATTGATAGAGCAATTAGACCAAAAGCTCTCGGTATTTAAAGGTTTGAAAATGGTCTTAGTACCACAAAAAGGGTGGATTAATACGATTAGAACCACTCTTAACATGACAATGGACCAATTAGGGACCAAGCTAAAATTAACAAAAGGAGCAATACAAAAAATTGAGGAGCGAGAGGCTATAGGTCAAATAACCATCAACAAACTAAAGGAAGTTGGCGAGGCATTGGATATGCAATTTGTCTATGGTTTTATTCCAAAAGATGGAACTATTGAAAATCTAATCGATTTAAAGGCTGAAAAACTAGCCCAAAAAATTGTACTAAGAACCAATCAAAATATGAAACTGGAAGGCCAAGGAATTAGTGATAAGAAGATTAAAGATTCAATAAAGGACTTGGCTAATGAAATAAAAAGAGAAATGAGAAAGTCGTTATGGGATTAAATTTAAAATATACAGATGGTCAAACACCTTTAGATGAAGATGAAAAAGAAGGTCTAAAAATAAAATCTATAACAACACAAAAAGAACTGGATGAGTTTGAACAATTAAATATTGAAAAAGCTGTAGAATGGACTATTCACACGAATTTGAAACCAGAAAAAATAGTGACCGAAAAGTTTATAAAGGATCTACATAAAAAAATGTACGGTGATGTTTGGAAATGGGCAGGAGAGTTCAGAAAATCTGATAAAAACATTGGAATAAATTGGACTCAAATAGGAATAGAATTAAAAAACCTTATGGATGACACCAAATATTGGATAGAAAATAAATCGTATCCATCTGAAGAAATTGCGATTAGATTTAAACACCGAATTGTAGCAATTCATTGCTTCCCTAACGGAAATGGAAGGCACTCAAGGATGATGGCTGACATAATTATGGAATCCATTTTCGGAAAAGAAATTTTCAGTTGGCACAAATCAAATATGGTTAAAGCTGACGAGACTAGGAAAGCCTATATTTCAGCATTAAGAGAAGCTGACAATGGAAATATAAATCCACTCATACAATTTGCAGAAGGCTAAAAGAACAATTTAAGAAATACAATAATAAATGCCTG
>DGOU01000167.1:20941-22593 GCA_002390165.1 Lutibacter sp. UBA4458 | reverse complement strand
TTAAAATTTAACTAGGCATTTATCTTTTTCCAAACAACCGCTTCAACACATACGAAACAAAAAAACTAACCACTGCACCAATAACCGCCATTACAATTGTAAAAAAGACATCATCTAGGCTAATATTTAGAGCAGTAGAAAGCAACGTTCCACCAACAACACCAGATCTTAATTGTAAATCATTTTGAAGCATTAAAGTCTTAGTTTTTGTCTTTGTCTTTGTCTTTGTCTTTGTCTTTGTCTTTGTCAATGTCATTATCTTGGTCTGAAACCACCGCTTGACTTACAGCAGTCGCAACAGTTCCAGCAACAGTCATATAAGTAGCTACAGTAACAACAATGGCAGGTAAAGAAATTGGAGCTGCAATAATTACCCCTCCAGCAGCTGCCAACGCAATGCCAATATTTCTCAATTTTCTAAAAAATGAAGGAGTCTGTTTTTTATAACGATCAATAATTTTCATAAGGTTAAGATTTAATAATTAATGTAATTTTTTCTTTTCGGTCAAATGCTTGGTAACATTGAGATACTATTTTTTGAACTACAATACGAGATTGCAATCCTTTTGCGATTCCTGTAAGTGAACTTACAGGCGCAATACAGCCTTGTAATTCTTTGTTGGCATCATTTGCAGGATGCAGTAAAATCAGACTTCTGCCTTTAACATTTTGAAGCTGAAGGTGATGTTTAAACTTTTCAGAATAGCGAGCTTTCAGCTGATAAACACCTTCAGGAATACAAGAAATACTTCTTTTATTTTCTTTCCATGGCAATTCAATAACAAAACCCATAAATCGACCTTTATAAAAAAGGGCACCGTTGGTACCCTCTTTAAAATAGGTTCTTTGCAATTCAAATTCCATTAAACAGTGTCAACTTTCACAGCAGACAACGCATTGTAGGAACCGTTTTTCAACGGATACATTGCGCCATTTACTTCTTGATAAAATTCAATTCCCAAAACCTGAATAACAGGAAGTGTTGAATTTGCAGTTATAGTTGCAGTCAAATCAATAGCAGCTGTATTTGCACTATCATAAGGTAAAATAGCAGTTTCATCATTTTCAAAAGTAGAAGTTTCCCCTGCAAAATCTAATTCTGTAGCACCTGTTACTACTTTAAAATGAGTAGTTCCTGCTGGAGCAGCAACACGCACTGTTGGTGCAAATGGTGCAATACTCACAGTTGCATCACCAGTAACACGGTCAAAAGAATTTACAACTGGAGCAAACAATGTAGCACCTAACTTTCCATTAGTGTTAAACTCAAACCCTTGTAAAAGGCTCATATCACCATCCTGAATAGTTCGTAAACCACGATCATTAGTGGTGTCAGTTTTCACAACTTTTAATAAATCCGTAGTCAATCTACTTACTACTCGTTTATCTTTTGCATTCTGCAAAAGAATACGAATCGCATTTCTAACCAATTTTCCACCTTTACCAGCAGCACCAAATTCAGCACCGTTTTCACGCGTTCTTTGAAACGCAGGATCGTTTGCAATTCTGGATTTATCCACACCACCTTTTTCGCGAGCAAGATCTCCATCCGAAGTTTTGTAAAAGGTAATACCTCCAATAGTTCCTTTTAACTTAATAATACCATTTTGTCTAGCCATAATTTTATAAATTTTTAATTCTCAACAAATGAA
>DGOU01000167.1:6835-20855 GCA_002390165.1 Lutibacter sp. UBA4458 | reverse complement strand
TAGGATAAAGCATAGATAGAGTATCAAATGAAGATAGTAAGAGCTTGCATATATCCAAAAGACATCCAGTGCATCACTGGAAGAAGTGAACGTTATGGAAGAAGATTCTTAAATGATATCAAAGCTCACTTTGGAAAGCAACCATATCAGTTTATTACATCAAAAGAATTTGCAGAATACTCAGGAATTGATTTGGAAATTGTTAATGATTATCTTCAAAAAGTATCCTAGAATTTTACATTATTTAAAAGCGTTTTTCACAATAAGTATATTATTAGAAGTGTTTTTCATTGTTTGTAATGGTTTTTCACGTATATTTGATTTAAGTATTTTTCACAAAAACAAATGAAAACAAAGTGTTATTCACAAGATATAACCGTTTTTCACGGTAGAACAGCTCCTGAAAAGGGTTTGTTGGTAGGTTATGGAGCATTAATTGAGGTGTTTGCATTAAAAATGCCATTACCATTCAAATTAGCCTTGATAAGCACCAAAAATCGTCAGTATAAAACATCAGAATGGCAAGTGTTTACTTCACGTCATCAACCCGCTGAATCGCTGTACAAACAATTGATATTTGCTTTACGATATGAAGGCATAAACTTATTGTTTTTTAAAAAGCTATTCGAAAAATTGCCAATAAATGAGATTGAAGAATTGGTGCAATATGAACCATTAGGACGATACAGTCGTAAAATATGGTTTTTATATGAATGGTTATTTAAAAAACAATTGAACATTCAAGATTTAAAATCGGGGAATTTTGTAGCTTTAATTGATGATAAATTACAGTACAGTATTGAAGGATCAAATGTTGCTCGACAACGTATTGTAAATAATTTACCAGGAACAGCTGATTTTTGTCCACTTATTTTCAAAACAGAAAAACTAGAGCATTATATTAAATCAAATATTTCTACAAAAAAGAATGATTTCTTAAAAGATATTAGAAAAGATGTATTACAACGTGCTTCGGCATTTTTATTATTAAAAGATTCTAAAGCATCTTTTACGTTAGAAGGTGAAAATCCCTCAAATAAGAGAGCCATACTTTGGGGAAAAGCGATAGGGCAGGCCGGATCCAAAAAATTAAACAGGGAAGAGTTATTGCGCTTACAACAAACGGTAATTGAAAACAGTAGATTTGTTGAAATGGGTTATAGAAAAGAAGGTGGTTTTGTAGGGGAACATGATAGAATAACTGGGGATCCAATACCAGAACATATTTCGGCTAAATGGCAAGATGTAGAGGAATTAATTGAAGGTCTTCTACAAAGTTTTCAAAGAATGGAAATGTCAAATTTTGATGCGGTTTTAGTGGCGGCAAAAGTAGCTTTTGGTTTTGTGTTTATTCATCCTTTTATAGATGGTAACGGAAGAATACACCGTTATTTAATACACCACATATTAGCTAAAATGAATTTTGCACAGCAGGGTGTTATTTTTCCAGTTTCAGCTTCTATTTTAAATCATATTAATGATTATAGAGTAGTATTAGAATCATTTTCACATCCTTTATTAGATTTTATTAACTGGGAAAAAACCATGAATAATAATGTGGAGGTTTTAAATAATACGATTGATTTTTATAAATATTTTGACGCTACACCTCAAGCGGAGTTTCTATATGATTGTGTTAATGATACTATTAAAAATATAATACCTGAAGAAGTTAATTATCTGCACAAATTTGATGAAATGAAATATTTTTTAGAGAACACTTTTGAAATGCCAGACAATATGGTGGCATTACTGATTCGTTTTTTAGAGCAAAATCAGGGGAAACTATCAAAAAGAGCTCAAAAAAATGAATTTTCTGAATTAACAGTTAATGAAATTTTTGATATTGAAAAACGATATAAAGAAATATTTATTAAAGATTAGAATAGAAAAAAGAACGAAATCCTCATTAAATGAAATTCTACTAATTTGTATAAATATCATAAATGAATAAAAATTAGACTAAATAAAAAGGAAAAAAATGCCAACAACTTCACCAATACACGTATAATTCTACATTTTATTTCAGGAATTTTTTTACTGTTAAATTAATAGTTTTGTGAACCTAAATTATATTTAGGACATTATTATTGTAAAAATAAATAGTTATATGAAGTGGTGTTAAACACGAAATTGTGTTTGAATATCTTCAAAAAGTATCATAATACAACTCTACACCCTTATTATTATATGTATTAACATATAATAATCACATTTAACATTAAAATATACGCAAATACATATAATTTAGTATATTTACATTAAATTATACTTAAAAGCATATAATGAAAGAATTAGCACAGTTTGTAAAAGAACGTAGAAAAGAAGTGAATTTAACTCAAGAAGAATTTTCGGAAAGAACTGGTGTAGCTTTAACAGTTATCCGAAAAATTGAACAGGGAAAAACGAATCTCAATATGGATAAAGTAAATTCGGTACTAAAAATGTTTGGACACAAATTAGCTCCAGTAAGTTTAAAAGAAAATAAAGAACTTAATAATTAACCTATGAGAAGTGCTGAAATATTTTACGATACAATCCTTGCCGGAAAATTAGTAGAAACGGATGATGGAGAATACATATTTACGTATACAAGTGAGTACGTAAAGGATTTTCCTAATCGATTTATCACATTCTCTTTACCTGTTAGAGAAGAAACTTATAAAAGTAATCGCCTATTTCCATTCTTTGAGGGATTAATTCCTGAAGGTTGGTTATTGAATATTGCTTCAAAAAATTGGAAAATTAATCCAAATGACAGAATGGGATTGTTATTAGCGTGTTGTCAAAATTGTATCGGAGCTGTGAGCGTTCAACCTATAAAGGAAGAAAATGAAGAATAAGTGTTTATATTGTTATCAGAATTTAACTACTGAAACCGACTATCACGAAAAGTGCAGTCTTAAATTTTTTGGAACAAAGCAAGCTCCAAAACTAGAATATACATTTGACCAAATGTCAGAGCTAGCCAAAAACGTAGTAGAACGCAGTGTTTCAGTGCCAGGAGTGCAACCAAAATTATCAATGTCCTTTAATGAAGAAACAAAAGATCAGAGATTAACCGTTGTTGGAGCCTTAGGAGGAAACTATATTTTTAAACCACCTTCATTAGAATATCCAGAAATGCCACAAAACGAACATTTAACAATGCGATTGGCTGAATATTTAAAAATCCAGACGGTTCCCTCTTCTTTAATCAGATTAAAATCAGGGGAACTTTCGTACATCACAAAACGTATTGATAGAGCTGTAGATGGGAAAAAAATACATATGATCGATATGTTTCAAATAACAGAAGCTTTTGATAAATATAAAAGTTCTATGGAAAAAATTGGCAACGCTTTAGGCCAATTTTCAAGCAATACGTTATTAGATAAAATATTCTTTTTTGAATTGACATTATTTAGTTTTTTAACAGGAAACAACGATATGCATTTAAAAAACTTTTCAATGATTGAAAGTGCTTCTGGATGGGTTTTATCACCTGCTTATGATCTCTTAAATGTAGCAATTGCAAACCCTGAAGATAAAGAAGAATTAGCATTGACATTATGTGGGAAAAAGAAAAAATTAAGAAAAGAACATTTTGTGAATTTTGGAGAAGGCCTTGGATTAAGTAATAAACAAATAGATCGTGTTTTTAATCGTTTTCATGATAAAAAAGAAGTTCTTGTTAAAATGATTCATAATTCCTTTCTATCAGAGACTATGAAAATGAATTACATAGAAGTACTCAAAAAAAGGTATACAAGTATTTATAATTAATGGAAGAAAAATAGTTAAGCATTTTGTTCAAAATTCATCAATATTACTTGTTATTTTCCTTGTAAAAAAGGGTGAGAGTAAACACATTTATTCAAATAGTAATCCCAAATGAAAACAAAGCGAATTAAATAAAAAGGGGCTAATTCGGTGTCAGTTAGAAAATAGAGGTGATAAATTCCTTTTAAAATAAGGAAAAACAAGAATAGTTCAAGAGCCATCTTCTCCACTAAAGAACCTTTAACCCTTTAAAGAAATTTAAAGGGTTTTGTTTTGATGAAAACATTTAAATAACATTTACTGTTTAGGGCATCCCTTTTAAATTTTTAAAATTGATTTTTCTTTCACTAATTATATTTAATAAAAGTAGTACCTTAGAGTTAAATAAAATAAAAGGTTGACATATCTTTTAACAATATGTAATTATCTATTCAAAACTAAATTTTCACTTGGTTTTTTAATCAATTTATAAAATGAAACAGTTTTTTTTATTGATTTTCCTAATTTTAATGTTAGTTATTCAAAAAATACTGTAAATCTACCCAAGGGCAAAATATTTACAGACGAAGTAGTATCCTTCATTAACTATTCCTTTACCACCAAATTAAACTTTTCTTTATTTGGGCAATACAACAGTTTAGATGAGGGAATGATTTATAACTCTAGATTTTATTGGATACCAAAAGAGGACTCCGATTTTTATTTTGCTTATAATATTGGATATAATCAACCTATAAAAAGAATAAATTATCTAAAACCTGAAACTACAAGTGCAGTTGCAAAGCTAATTTATAGGATAACTTTTTAGAAATGGTTTAAAAATTGAACTCAATATATTAATAATGTCAACCCCAAAATTCTCAAATTGTTCTTGATTTGAGAATTTTGTGTATATTGTATTAATCTTAAACCTCTTTAATTTCAGTATATTAATTCAAGAAAAACAGAGTAAAAATAGCATGAAAAAAATACTTATACTACTAATATTATGTTTAACAATAGTAGTAGTTGCACAAGAACCAGAGAAAATAAGTTACCAAGTTCTAGTTAAAGATTTAGATAATAATATTGTGACTAGTTCAATTGTCGGTGTACGAATAAGTATATTACAAACAACAACAATAGGCAAAGCAGTATATGTTGAAAGGCAAACTACAACCACTAATTTAAGTGGTTTAGCTGTTTTGAAAGTAGGAGTAGGAAATGTTGTATCTGGTGATTTAAATAAAATAGATTGGTCAACTCATAAATATTTTATAAAAACAGAAATTGACCCAACAGGAGGTAAAAATTATTCCGTAACTAATCCAATACAACTTTTGAGTTTACCTAAATTAATCCGTGTAAAAAAGAAATCAAAGGCTGTTTATAAGGTAAATAAAATGTATCCTAAATTGGGTGGTTTTGTAATAAAAGTCGAAAGCGGTGGAAAACATGGTGTTGTGGTCGCTATGCAAGATCAAGGTATCTCCAATTGGTATAAAGTAAATGATTTATTAAGTGATAAATCTAATTTTGATGTAAACGGTTCTAAATTTAAGGATTGGCGTTTGCCAACAAAACAAGAGTTGAATTTAATATATTTATCAAAATCTTCCATTGGTAATTTTGCAACAAATGGCTATTGGAGTTCTACAGAGATATATAAAACGTACGCTTGGATTCAATTTTTCTATTTTGGTAATCGGGCTATCTATTATAAGCCTTTTTCAAACCACGTACGTGCTGTTAGAACTTTTTAGTTTTATTCTGTATAATGTAACTTATACTTAAAAGTATTTCTTGTAAACTTAAAATAAAAAAGAAGAGAACTCAAGGCTCTCTTCTTTTTTTTTACTACTAACTAAAAAAATCAAAAACATTACTTAAACGTGTTAAGTAAGTAATTATACGGCAAATTTAATGAGATAAAACTAATCAAACACTGATTTTTATCATTAAACGGCAAAATAATTTAAAAAAAGTAATTTATCCCAACCATCCTTCTCTATCTAAACTTCTGTATTGGATTGCTTCAGCAATATGAGAGGTTGATATTTCTGTAACACCTTCTAAATCTGCAATGGTACGTGATACTTTTAAAATTCTATCATAAGCTCTAGCAGATAAATTTAATCGTTCCATGGCATTTTTAAGTAAAGTTTTACTTTCATCACTTAATTTGCAATATTTTTTAATTTGTTTAACATTCATTTGTGCATTATAATGAATGTTCTTGTAATTAGAAAATCGCTCTGATTGAGTTTCTCGGGCTTTAGTAACTCTTTCTCTGATAATAGAGCTTGATTCACTTTGGCTATCTTCAGATAATTTATCAAAAGGAACAGGGTTTACTTCAATATGAATATCAATTCTATCTAATAATGGCCCAGAAATTTTACTTAAATACCGTTGCATTTCTGCCGGAGAAGAAGTTACAGGAGCATCAGGATCATTAAAATAACCGCTAGGGCTAGGATTCATACTTGCCACCAACATAAAGCTACTTGGGTACGTTACGGTGAATTTTGCTCTTGAAATAGTAACTTCTCTATCTTCTAAAGGTTGACGCATTACTTCTAAAACCGTGCGTTTAAATTCAGGTAATTCATCTAAAAATAATACGCCATTATGGGCTAAGGATATTTCTCCAGGTTGAGGATATTGTCCTCCACCAACTAAAGCAACATCTGAAATGGTATGATGTGGAGATCTAAAAGGACGTTGTCCCATTAAGCCTGCTTCCTTAATTTTACCAACTACCGAATGAATTTTAGTAGTTTCTAATGCTTCTTGTAAGGTCATTGGAGGTAAAATGGAAGGCAATCTTTTACTCAGCATGGTTTTTCCACTTCCTGGAGGACCAATTAAAATAATATTATGTCCACCGGCTGCAGCAATTTCCATAGATCGTTTTACGGATTCTTGTCCTTTTACATCGGTAAAATCAAACTCTGGATGTTCTAGGTTATTATAAAACTCTTTTCGAGTATCAATTATGGTTTTTTCAAGTGTTTTTTTACCATCAAAAAATTGGGTAACTTCTGTTATGTTTTCAACACCATAAACATTTAAAGAATCTACAATTGCAGCTTCTTTGGCATTCTGTTTTGGTAATATAAATCCTTTAAAACCTTCTTCACGAGCTTTAATAGCAATTGGTAAGGCGCCTTTAATGGGTTGCAAACTACCATCTAAGGATAACTCCCCCATTATTAAATAATCACCAATTTCCTCTGATTTTATTTGATTTGAAGCTGCTAAAATACCAATAGCTAAAGTTAAATCGTATGCTGATCCTTCTTTGCGTAAATCTGCCGGAGCCATATTAATGGTAATTTTTTTACCAGGTAGTTTATAATTATTATTATTTAATGCCGCTGAAATTCTGTAACTGCTTTCTTTTATGGCATTGTCAGGTAAACCAACTAAATGGTAACCAATACCTTTATCAATATTTACTTCAACGGTAATAGTAGTAGCTTCCACACCAAAAACGGCGCTACCATAAATTTTCACTAGCATTTTTTTATTTTAAATTTTAAAACTTGATATATAATTTTTTTGTAGAATCTCGTTCAATTAATTCTGTTCTAATAATTTCAGTACGAACCTCATCAAAATCTATTTTATCTTCTAATTTATTTATTAATCTAATTGCTGCTTGTTCTCCAATTTTTATTCCAAATTGATTTACAGTAGTTAATGGTATTACACTATGTTTAGATAAAATTCCGTTAGTAAAGCCAATAATAGAAACATCTTCAGGAACTTTTATTCCTCTAGCATTTAATACTTGAACTGCAACAGCTGCGGAAGTTTCATCAATTGTAAAAATACCATCTACTTTATTATTGTCAATCATTTGTTCAATTCGCTCTTTTACATGCTCATTGTTTTCTAAACGAATTATTAGACTTTTATTAAGGTCAACTCCATATTTTGTAAGTGCTTTTTCATATCCTTTTGCTCTAAATTTACCTACATTTAGTGCATCAATAGTAGATATAAGCGCAATATTTTCACAATTACTACGCATTAAAAATCGCGTAGCTTTGTAAGCAGTTTTTACATTGTCAATAACTACTTTGTCACAAATAACATCTTTATGTACTCTGTCATATAAAACAACAGGAGTACCTTCTGCAATTACAGAATTAAAGTGGTCAAATTTTCCAAGCTTTAATGTTTCTTCAGAAATACAAGCTATAAACCCATCAATTGTTCCATTAGAAAGCGTTTCTATAGTGTGTTTCTCTTTTTCATAAGATTCGTTGGTAATACAAGTTATAATATTATATCCTTGTTCTGTAGCTACTTTTTCAATACCACTTAAAACTTTTGCAAAAAAGTGACTTAAAATATTAGGAATAAGAATTCCGATAGTTTTGGTTTTTTTATTTTGTAAACTAAGGGCAAGTGTATTTGGTTTATAATGATGAAATTTAGCATATTCCTTAATTTTTTTCTTGGTTTCATCACTAATTTCATAACTATCGTTAAGTGCTTTTGAAACGGTAGAAATAGATACACTTAATGCTTTTGCAATTTGTTTTATGGTAATTCTATTTTTCATTTTTTTGGTAAAAAAGTTAGTTTAGTAGATACAGATATAATTTCTTTTTTATTCATTTTCATTTTACGAAATTTTCCTTCATTATACATTTTTGCTTGATCTTTATAATGTTTGCTTAAAAAATTACCAGATTCTCCTGTAGGCAAAATGCTTATGCTATTTTCAATATCCGAAAAATCAATAATTCTTCTGGTAGATGGACCGGCAATTACGTTATATGATCCGGTGTCGTTGTAATCAAAACCTCTGTTGTTAATTACAGCTTTAGCACCATTAATAGGAAAAGGACCAACATCAAAATATTTTCTTAAATAAGATATGGTTCCTAATGGATGTTTATGTTCTAAAGTTTGAACATTTCCCCAATGCCAAGTAGTTATATCATTTCCTAATTGTTTTTTTAATAATTGAACAGATTCTTTAAAGGACTTTAAAAGGATGTCTTCTCTATTTTCGTTGATGGTTTTAGTGGAAATATTGTCCCACCAAACGGAATTGTTCTTTTTAATTTGAGAAGCGATGGTTCTTTTAGCTAAATGAGTTTTTAAAAATTGGGTAAACATTTTTGCTCCCATTTCATCTTCAAAAGTATTTTTTAAATATTGATAAATAAATTTATTATAAATAGTTGGCTCAATAGATTTAATGGTATTAGAGCCATCCCAGTTTTTAAGAAGGATTAATGCTTTTTGTTCAGAACTTGATAAGGAATCTTGCTGAATAATAGATGCTAATTCTTTTGATATTGTTGGAGTTACCGATGAGGTAACGTCATTTATCATAGTAGCAAAATCTTGTTTAGACCAATCGTTTTTTGGTTTTAATAATTGTACAATACGTTTTGCTCTATCTTCAGGTACATAATAACCAGGGTATAAAATATTAGCAATGCTGTCTGGTTGATTGTTGGCAGAATACACATAATTGCAAGATGGATTTTCTGCCATTGGATTTTTAGAAAAATCTAAATATTCTGCAATATCATCTTCTCCAGAAGCGCCGTTTAAAATAAGTTTTCTATTAGAATTTGATTTTAATTTATACAGTTTTGCTGAAGCCCACCAAGCAATATTTCCTTTAGCATCGCCATACATAATATTTAAACCTGGCGCAGAAATTAGAGAAGCTCCTTTTTTTACATCGCTCATTTTAGTTGCTCTTGAAAGGGTATAAAAGGCTTTTAAAATATGCAAATCTTGTTGGGTATAAAGCCAATGCATTGCAATAGGGTTTCCTTCTGCAATATTGTCTACATTGCCATTCATTATTGGGCCGTGGCGTGTATTTTTAACTTCTATTGTTACATCATCTGCATCTTTTACTTTTATAGTTTTTGTAAAAGTTTTATAATCTGCATAACCAGCAGGAGTTTTATATTGATTTTTATTGTTGGGATTGTTTTTTTCTTTATAAAAATCAATATCATCATTTTCAAACATGGTTAATCCGTAAGCATAATTTCTATTATGACCTAATAACGGAAAAGGAACGCCGGCAATATAATAGCCATACATTTCAAAATTTGGAACCGAAATATATGCCTCATACCAAACAGCTGGTTGTGAATATGCTATGTGCGGATCATTAGCAAAAAGAACATGGTTAGTACTTGATTTTTTTGCAGAAACTACCCAACTATTACTTCCAATAAATGGAGAAATAGGTGTTTTTTCCATAACCTCATTAATATCTGCAACCATTTCTTCATAATTTTTAATATCTTGTTTGGTGGTTTTATTAATGGTGGAGGTTAAGCTAGTAGTTAAGGGTAAATCGTTTATATAATTATCTCCTAACTTATTTTTTAAAATGGTTAATAAAGGATCTGTTTTTTGTGCCATTGCAAAGCTAAAAGCCATATAACCTGCAATATTATATACATCTTTTATGGTGTATTGCTCTTTTTTTATTCCAATTAAAGAAAACTCAATTGGTGTTGGTCCATTTTNNTCTAAGTTTTTTACTGCTTTTTCTGATGCTTGTTCAATACCCAAACTTGTGAAGAATTTATCATTTTTAAGCATTTTTTCTCCAAATATTTCAGAAAGTCTTCCCGGAGCAATTCTTCTAATAAGTTCCATTTGAAATAACCTGTCTTGCGCATGTACATAACCTAATGCAACCATGGCGTCTTCTTGATTTTCGGCATAAATGTGTGGAATACCATAATCATCAAAATAAACTGTGGTTTCATTTTGAATGTTATTTATAGATAAATTACCCTCATAAGTTGGTTTTAAACTATTAAAATACCACCAAATTCCTATAAGAACAAAAGAAATAATAAGTATTAAGCCAAATAGAATTTTTTTAAATAAACGCATAAAAATTTGTAAAATATTTGATAACCTCAAATATAATATTTTAAATGGTATAAAAATAAATAGTAAAAAATATTTGTCTAAAAGTAAAATAAACTTTACATTTGAAAAATAAAATAATCTATATTATGAAATCAAGATATTTATTTTCGCATAGGTTTAAACCTTTTGGTTGGGTTTTGTTTAGTGTTGGACTGGTTTTAGGAATAGTTTTACTGATAAATGATTTTGAATTTCCAAAATGGGATTTCCATGTCTTTTCCTTAATTGGAAGTGATAGCACTTTTTCTTCCGCAAAAAACTTTAGTTGGGGATTAAATAATATTTCAGATGAAATTGCTGCTATTTTAATTATAGTTGGTGGTATTTTAGTTTCTTTTTCTAAAACTAAGAATGAAGATGAATATATTACCAAAATTAGAATGGAATCGTTAATATGGGCAACTTACGTTAATTATATGGTGCTGTTATTAGCAGTGATTTTTGTATTTGATATGGGATTTTTTAATGTGATGATTGTAAATATGTTTACTATTTTAATCTTTTTTATTATTAGATTTCATTATGTTTTGTTTAAAACTAATAAAGGTTTGCAACATGAAGAATAATTTAAAAGTAGAACGAGCAGTTCATAACTTAACCCAAGCTAAATTAGCGAAAATGATTGGTGTTAGCAGGCAAACCATTAATGCTATGGAATTAAATAAGTACGTGCCTTCCACTGTTTTAGCATTAAAAATTGCTAAAATATTTAAGAAACATGTAAATGAGATTTTCTTTTTAGAAAAGAACGATTAAAGGTATTTTTCTTTAATAACTTTTAAATGATGCATTTGATGCCCAGCAATAATAAAACCTAATGCTCTAACACTCATATTACTATTATTAGCAACACCTATATTGGTTAGCATTTCATCTGAAAAACTTTTAAACAATGCAATGGTAGCATTCCGTACCAAATTAAATTCATTTAGTAAATTTTCTTTTGTGCGAGTTTTTCCATTTGAATTTTCTACATAAAAATCTTCATTATAACCTGAAATTTCTGTTTGGTCGTTTCTAGAAAACCGCAAAGCTCTGTAGCTTAAAATTCGTTCAGCATCTATTAAATGCTGTAAAATTTCTTTAATGGTCCATTTGCCTTTAGCGTAACTATGGTTTAATTTCTCTTCAGATAAGTTAGTTAGTGTTTTTAAAATATTTTGATGAGAAACATTAAGTATGTTCAATAAATTAACTTCTCCTAAATCATAAATATAGTTTTTGTAAAAGGGAGCAAATTCAGAAGGATTTAAATCGGTTGTTTTCATGGTTAAGCGGAATTTCTGCTAGCGTTAATATTACCAAATAAAGACCGTGTTACCATTTTTTCATAAATTTTAATAGCTGCTGTATTTGGATTTTTTTCTTTTTGAAGTTCTTGAATTTTAAGCAATGCAAATTGTTGGATGGTTAATAAAGGTAAAACAATTTCCTCTCGCATATCAATGGATGCTTTACCTACCGGATTGTTTTGCATAAGTTTGGTGTAACCTGCTAGTTTTAAAATTAACCTTTTAGAAGTTTTATATTCTTGATAAATAAGTTTCCAAAAATCACCAAATTTTTCATCGTTTTCCATGTATTTAGTTAATTCAAAAAATGATTTTGAAAGCGCCATCATACTGTTTCCTATTAAGGCTTTAAAAAAATCAGATTCCTTATAAAATTGTTGAAGTTTATCAAACTCACCTTTATCTTCGTATTTTTTTAAAGCAGTTCCAACTCCAAAAAATCCAGGAACGTTTTGTTTTAATTGACTCCACGAACCTACAAAAGGAATTGCTCTTAAATCGGCAAAATTTAAACCTTCTGTTTTTGATCGTTTTGAAGGACGGCTTCCAATATTAGTTTTAGCGTAATATTTTAGAGTACTCATACGCTCTAAATAAGGTAAAAATTTTGGATGATTTTTAAAATCCACATAAGCTTGGTAACTAGTTTCGGCCAAGTCATTCATTATTTTTGTGTTTTGTACCGACATTTTATTATTAACATCGCTATACAAATCATTTGAAATACCTGCACTTAATAATTGTTCCATATTAAATTGTGAGGCTTCTAAAGTTCCAAAATTAGAGCTAATAGTTTGACCTTGAACGGTTAGTTGAATTTCTTCATCTTCAATAGTTGGACCTAGCGAGGCATAAAATTTATTTGTTTTTCCACCTCCACGAGCGGGCGGACCACCACGACCATCAAAAAATAATGCAGTAATTCCGAATTCTCTAGAAATTTCAGTTAAACTTTCTTTTGCTTTAAAAATAGACCAGTTTGCCATTAAATAACCGCCATCTTTTGTTCCGTCAGAAAAACCTAACATTATAGTTTGTTTGTTTTTTCTATCTTTTAAATGGTTTTTATAAGCGGTATTGCTGTATAATTGCTGCATTACACTTGCAGCATTTTTTAAATCTTCCACAGTTTCAAAAAGAGGAACAATATCTACCGGTAACTTTTTGCCAAATCCAGATAATTTAAACATTGCAAAGGTTTCCATTACATTTAAAGCGGTTTGATTATTGCTAATAATGTATCGGTTTGAGCCAAGTTCTCCGTTTTTTTGCTGAATAGTTTTTATTGCCTCAATAGATCCTAAAGTTTTTTTAACCATTTCATTTTTAAAAATAGATATATCTATTTTTTCTGATAAATTAGATAAGATATTTATTTGTTCTTTTTCTGAAAGATCTAAATAATTATCTTTAAAAATGGTACTACCATTTTTTTGTAAGGTGGTAACCATATCGGCAAAAACATTGTGATGTACTCTACTATCTTGTCTAATATCTAAACTAGCAAAATGGTAGCCAAATAAGTGAACTTTATTAATTAGGTCATCTACTTCATTTAAATAAAGAGATTGGTGATTTTCTATTAAAATATTTTTGATGGTTTTAAGTTTTTTCTTAAAATAAGGTAAAGAAATTAAAGTATTTAATTGTGTATTTACACTGTTATCAAATATATTTATTGTTAAATCGGAAATAATTTCTTCAATTCCTTCAAAAGTTAAATGACGTTTCAATTTCCGTAAATCTCTATAATAATTTCTAAGTACAGATTGTTTTAATCTTTCCGCAACTTTTAATGTAATTTCTGTAGTAACAAACGGATTTCCATCTCTATCGCCACCTGGCCAAAATCCTAAATTTATTATTTCGTTAGCATTTGGTTTGTAATTTAAAATATTACTTTGAATGTAATTATAAACTACCGATGCAGAGTGGTAAAAAACATTTTCTAAGTACCATACTAAATTAACAGCTTCATCAAAAGGAGATGGTTTTGTGTGTTTAAAAAATGGGGTTTTACCTAGTTGTGCAAGTAACTGATTAATTTG
>DGOU01000167.1:4385-6815 GCA_002390165.1 Lutibacter sp. UBA4458 | reverse complement strand
TAAAATTGTGTTGGATGTGCCGTTAACACCAATCTAATCTTAAATTTTTGCAGATGCTTTTGTAGGTCTTCCCACTTGTTTTCTGCAGTGGCAATTTCTTTACTATTACGTAAAGTACCAACACCATCCATATTATTTACAATAGGAAATGCGGCATCTTCAATGGCATCAAAAAGCACTACTTGACGTTCAATATATTGTATAAAACGGAATAATAATTTTATTCTTTTTTCTTCAGAAGGATTATCTTGATAGTTGTTAAAAAAGGATTCTACAATTTCTTTTGGATTGTTTTTATTTGCAAAACCTTTTTTACAAACGGAATGAAATAATGGTAGTAATACGCCAGTTTTAGAAATAGTATCAAAAGGTAAAGTCATAAAAATACCATTGTAAATTTGGTATTTTGCCATTACATTTTCATTAAACCTTGTTAATTTTGGTGCCTGATGCATAGTTTGTTTTTTAAAAATGAAATATACAAAACCTAATATAAACAGTTACTGGTTACTTTTAAATTTAACGAAAACGATTTATTGGATTAAATTAAGTAAAAAAAATCACAATTTTAATTTTAAAATTGTAGAAGTAGTTTTTGAAACTTTAAACCGATTATCTAATCTGTAGCCTATTACCCAAATTATTTGTTGGTTTGAACATAATAGCCAAGTGTTTTGTTTCTCAGTAATCGCTAATTTTTCATCTTTAAAAAATTTACTAAGTTTCTTTTTACCGTTCAGTCCTATTGGATAAAAATAATCTCCTTTTTGCCATTTTCTAATAGTTAAAGGGAAGGTAATTTTATCATAATCTATAGAAATGGTGTTTTTATCATCTAATAATATTTCTTCTAAAATTTTATTTTGATGAGATTTGCTATCAAAAGGAATATCTATTTTTTCAAATTTCAAAGATATTGGCTCCTTTATTTTTTTAGTATTTTCTGATATTTTATAAGATAACGACATTTCATTATTTTTAATTTCAGTTAAAATTAAAACCTCTCTATCTTTTAATAATTGATGCGTTTTGCTAAAAACCTGTTTACCACTTTGGGCAGTTAATAATGCTTCTATATCTTCAAATTCAGTAAATCCATATTTGCTTAAAAGCTCGTATAAATACACTTTTGGATTGCTTAATTTTTGAAGTTTTTTAATGTTAAAAATTAATTTATTATCTTTTTTTACTGCTAATTTTTTATAAATTTTGTTAATGTATTCTTGGCTAATTTGTTGACTTCCTTTTAAATGGTTTAAAGTGTTTTCAAACGAATTTAATAAGTTAGGATTTAATTCTTTTAATACCGGAATTACTTTATGGCGAATTTTATTTCGAACATATTTTATAGAGGAATTACTTTTGTCTTCTCTCCATGTTAACTTGTTTTTGGCAGCGTAAATCAAAATATCGTTTCTAGAAAAAGGAAGTAAAGGACGCACAATGTTTCCGTTTTTTTCTGGAATGCCAGTTAATCCGTTTAAACCTGTTCCACGAGTTAAATTAATTATAAAAGTTTCTAAAACGTCGTCTAAATGATGTGCGGTTAAAACATAATCGAAATTTTGATCTTCACTTATTTTTTGAAACCAATTATAACGCAAATCTCGTGCAGCCATTTGGATAGAAATTTTATGTTTTGCAGCATATTTTTCTGTTTCAAATTCAATAGTAAAAAGAGGAATGTTTAATCTCTGAGATAAGTTTTTTACAAATAATGCATCTTTAAAACTATCTTTTCCTCGTAATTTAAAATTACAGTGAGCAAGAGAAATATTTAAATTTAATTTATGTAATAAATTAGTTAAAACTACGCTGTCAATACCGCCAGATATAGTGATTAATAATTTTTTATTAGTTAAAAATGGTAAATTGGTAGTAATATGTTGTTGCAATTTTGTTAGCATTTTGTAAAGATAATTATTTGTTGTTTAACAAAACTTGTTTCATTGCTTTTGCTTTTAATAAACATTCGTCATATTCTTCTTCGGCAGTAGATTTTGAAGTAATTGCTCCGCCAACGGAATAAGAAACATATTGTTTGTCTTCATTATATAAAATACTTCTAATAATTACATTAAAATCGAAATTGTTATTTGGGGTTATATAGCCAACCGCTCCAGAATATAAACTTCGTTTAGTTTCTTCAAGGTCTTCAATAATTTTCATAGCTGCTATTTTAGGAGCGCCAGTCATACTTCCCATAGGAAAAGTTTTTTTAATAATATCTACAGGATGCACATTTTTAACGGAACAAGATATGGTTGAAATTAATTGATGCACTTGTTTAAAACTATACACTTTACAAAGTTCATCGACTTTTACGGTTCCTTTAGCAGCAACTGTAGATAAATCGTTTCTAACTAAATCTACAATCATTATGTTTTCAGCTATTTCTTTAGGGTTTTGCACAAGCTCGTTAATTAAAAT
>DGOU01000167.1:3912-4307 GCA_002390165.1 Lutibacter sp. UBA4458 | reverse complement strand
GAAAGTAAATAATTGTGGTTAAATTTTAAGAAAGTTGCAAAAGGAGGTTTTGAAATTTCGTTTAAATTTTTAAATACTTTTAGCGGATTTATTAAAGCATTTTCACTGTAAAATTCTTGACAAAAATTAGCTTCATATATGTCACCACGATGAATATGGTTTAATATTTTTTGTAATTTATTAAAGTAAGCATCTTTATGTATTCTAAGTTTTATTTTTAAATCAGAATTAGATGTTTTACGATTAATTTTAGTGTTTTTTATATTTTTTAAATCGCTTGTTATTTCTTTTTTATATTTTTTTAAATAGCTTATTATAAGTGTTTTATCCTTAACAAAAAAAATCTTTTTAGGTTGAAAAAAAAATAAATCAGGAAAGTCTAAACCATCAAAATT
>DGOU01000167.1:3755-3884 GCA_002390165.1 Lutibacter sp. UBA4458 | reverse complement strand
TGCAGGTTGTTTGGTATGTTTTTAGTTTTTTAAAAGCATTTTGGTAATTAACAGAGAGTTCGGTTTCGGATTCAACCGCCAAAACAGCGTCGTAATTACTGTGTTTTTGTGGGTAATTATTGCTGTCTA